>JBGVJO010000076.1:0-3236 GCA_045129535.1 Eubacteriales bacterium | reverse complement strand
TCCGTTTTTCCTCACTGAAGAAAAACGGCGCCAAGGTTATTGTGATCACGCTGTGTGAGGCGTTCTTGGCGTCCGGCATCGTATTTGTTCTTCTGTTTGTCATTCTGCGTCTGGATCTGGTGTTCTCTTTGGTTCTTGCTGCATTGGCAGCTGCTACCTCCTCCGCATCCACGGTAATGACGATCCGCCAGACCCGTGCCAAAGGAGACTTTGTAGATACCCTTCTGCAGTTGATTGCTGTCGATAATATCGTAGCTCTTTTGATGTACAGCACCGCTATTTCCGTTGCCGCGGCAACGATCTCCGGCGAGCCCTTCAGCGTTTCCAGCGTGGTAATGCCTCTCGTAACGAACATCGGAGTTCTTCTTCTGGGCGGCGTGTTCGGCTGGTTTATGAAGCTGATGATCGAGGACCGTTCCGCTGACAACCGACTGATTATCGCTGTGGCATTTCTGTTTGCCTTCTGCGGAATCTGCGCACTCCTTGAGATTTCTCCCCTTTTGGGCTGTATGTCCATGGGTACTGTGTACGTCAACATCGCAAAAGATGATAATCTCTTCAAGCAGCTTAACTATTTCAGCCCGCCGATTTTGCTTCTGTACTTCGTACGCTCCGGATTGAATTTCAACTTGAGTGCTTTGTTCGGCGTGTCCACTGCCACAGGTGCCGTTCCGCTCTTCCTGATTACCATTCTCTACTTCTTCGGCCGTATTGCCGGTAAGTATTTCGGTTCCTTCTTTGGATGTCTGTTTATGAAGAAGAAAAAGGAGGTACGCAACTACCTGGGTATGGCACTTGTGCCTCAGGCCGGTGTGGCCATCGGTCTGGCAGCACTCGGTGCCCGTACGCTGGGCGGGGAAGTGGGCAGTGCATTGCAGACGATCATTCTGTCGGCCTGCATTCTCTACGAGTTGATCGGCCCTGCCAGTGCAAAACTCTCTCTCTATCTGTCCAAGTCCTACTCCAACGTGTTGGAGGAGATCGTGGAGGTAGAAGCAACCACGGAAACCGGCGAAGCCAAGTCCTCCTTGGATATGCTTATTGAACGGATACAGAAGATCCAGGAGGAAATTCCTCAGCACACAGTGAATGAGGAGGAACTGGCATTTACCCAGGCGGCGGAGGAGCAGTATGAGCCAGTCATCATGCCCCGTCAAAGATTTAAAAACAGAAGATAAGGAGAAAACGTATGAACACGTCCGTTCTTGATCCAATCGCGTCTTTTCTCGGCCCCTGGTCGGTGAGCATCAATATCTGGTCCATTCTTTTCCGGCTATTTTTGTCCGTCATTTTATCGGCAATCATCGGCTGTGAGAGATCCAGCAAACGCCATTCCGCCGGTCTGCGTACTTTTATTCTGGTGTCACTGGCATCCACTGTGGCGATGATGCTGGATGAGTTTATTATGGTTGAGACTGTGAAGTTACCGCTGGTTTCTGCGGCTACCGTTGTCGCCAGCGCGATCATCAGCGTGAACTCCATTCTGTTCAGCTCCCGTAACCAGATCAAGGGTCTGACCACCTCCGTTGGCCTGTGGGCCTGCGGAATCATCGGCTTGACCGCCGGTGCAGGCTACTATACCGTGACCGTGATTTCCTTCTTTGCACTTCTGTGCAGCCTGTCCTTCTTCCCGGCCTTCGAAACCTATTTGAAGAATCGTTCCAATCATTTTGAAGTGCACCTGGAGCTGGTAAACAGCACGTATCTGCAGAATTTCGTTACCACGATCCGCCGTCTTGGCTTGATGATCGACGATATCGAGTCCAATCCTGCCTACGTGAATTCCGGGCTCAGCGTATATAGCGTAGCCATTACCATCAGCAGTGCTGAATTGAAAAAGTATAAGACCCACAAGGAAATTATTGAGGCGTTGAGAACGCTCGAGTACGTATACCACATCGAGGAAATGCAGAGATAATTCATCTGCTTAAACGAGGTCACTTTTTGAGCAGATAATTGCAAAAAAAACTTGACATGTTTCAGCCTGTGTGATATAATAATCCATATTTCAAAGGCGTTGACGAAGAGTACATAAGAACAAATCCCCCAGAGAGATGACGGTTGGTGCGAGTTCATTGGATGCAGTCTTGTGTTTGTAGCTTCAGAGCCGGGAGGAAGAAACCGCAAGGGAGTAGAACCTCTCCGTAATTGCTGCGTAAATGCATAAGGATTGCTGGATCCTGAGTGGCAGTGAAAACTGCAATTTGAGTGGTACCGCGGGTGTATATTTTCACACTCGTCTCAAAGCAATTACTTTGGGACGGGTGTTTTTTCGTTCCCGAGAAGGAGTGTAACCGTATGAACCGTATGACTGCACTGGATTATAAGATCCAGGAGATGGCAGGCCGAATCCGTGAGCTTCGCGAAATCGAAGGCCTGACACCGGAACAGATGGCGCAGAAAACCGACGTTACGGTGGAGGAATACCTGAATTGTGAAAACGGAAAGTCTGATTTGAACTTTGCGTTTATTTACCGTTGCGCCTTGGCGCTGAACGTCAACGTGACGGATATTATCGAGGGCTTCAGCCCCACGCTCCGTTCCTATACCGTTACCCGCTTCGGGGAAGGTCAGGAGATCGCGGAAGCCCACGGTATGACGTATTATAACCTGGCTTACGCGTTCCAGAACCGCATTGCCGAGCCCTTGTACGTGCGAAGCAAGTATGACGAAAGTGCGCAGAACCGGGATATTGAGTTGACCACCCACGCCGGTCAGGAGTGCGATTTGGTTATCGAGGGTTATCTGATGGTGCAGATCGGTGAGCACCGTGAGATCCTGGGCCCCGGCGATAGCATCTACTTCGACAGTGATACGCCCCATGGTATGATCGCCGTAAAGGGCAAGGACTGCGTGTTCTACGCCATCGTTCTGAATCCTACCGGCGAGCCGATTCCGGAGCTGACACGTACTGCCGTGCCGCAGAAGGCTCCCGTGCTGAAGGATACGAAGGAGCGTATCTATCACAAGTTTATCGACGTGGTAGAAAACGAAAACGGCACGCCGACCTCTATCACCTTCAAAAATACAGAGAATTTCAACTTTGCGTTCGATTTGGTGGATGCACTGGCTGAACGCGAGCCGGATAAGACGGCGATGATGCATATCTCCCGCGATAAGACGGAACGCCGTTTGACCTTCAAGGATATGAAACGGGCCTCTGCCCAGTGCGCCAACTATTTCAAATCTCTCGGCATTAAGAAGGGTGACCGGGTTATGCTGGTGCTTAAGCGACA
>JBGVJO010000075.1:0-9210 GCA_045129535.1 Eubacteriales bacterium | reverse complement strand
ATCGTAGATCACCACGGTATATCCGTCCGCCTCAAACATCTCCACCGCCTTCAGAAGTTTCATCAGCGTATCCTCCTGCAGCAGGCAGAGATTGCGCTGATAAAAGGGCTCGCCGATGGTGGTACCGTTGGTGGCCAGCTTCATTTTGATGATCAGTTTGTCCGTATACAGGCGCACGTCCACCAGCTTGGAGGTGGCGGGCACCAATTCGCTATTCTTGTTTTTGGCCATACCGGACTCCTCGGGCAAAAAGCCGAAGTAGTTGTCCCATACACCGCTGTACGCGTGGCCTGCCTCGCAGTATCCCAAAAGAACGCCGTCCTTTTTGATCTGCAAAAAATCCTCGTTATAGTAAGCCAGCTCGATCTCCTCGCCCACGGCCAGGGTCATGGCAATGCGGGAGGAGCGGGTGGGGCTGACGTACACGTTCAGCATTTTATCCGCCACCGTGGCGCGGTGAAAAACCTCCTGGGCAACCTTGGCAGGCAATCCTGCCGCCATGTTATCCCGGGAGACTAAAGACAGAGTGTACGTATCCGTCAGGGACGCGTCCTCTTTGTTCCCGTGAAGGGAGCGGATATCGAAATTGCGGAAGCTGTGGTTTTCGTAATAATACCCGCCGTTGGCGCGGGTAGCACATCCGCAAAGGGGCAATAGCATGGCGCCGGCGGTAAGCACCGCGGCGGCACGCCGCATATGTTTCAGCAAGACAAGTACCTCCTGATATCAGCCGTCCGTGGGGGCGGCATCGGGCAAAAGAAGCGGAATATTCCGCTCTGCAATTTCTATAATCACCGCGTCAGCGGGATTGCGTGCGAGAAGATCGATCCGGTACGGCATAGCGCGCTCGTAGCGCACGTCCCGGAAGGAAGCAGAAAAATAAGGGATCAAAGCCGAGCCGAAGGAATCGCGGAAGATAAGCAAGCTGCCCTCTCCACCGCCTCGGGTGCTCAGCGACATAGACATAGGAGCCGCCCCCGCAGACGTATATACGAAAGCAGAGTCAAAATCGTACTGCGGCATATAGTTATCGTCCGTCTTTCCGGCACCGGGATACAGCATCCCGTCCAGATCTCCCGGGAAATCCGTCGTACGGACCGTCGGGTAGGCGGAGAAATCGTCGCGGTAAAATTCCAGCACGTCCAGAATGGCGTTGTACGCAATCCGGGCGCCTTCCCCGTTCCAATGGGTATCCCGCTTGTGATAGGTAAGATTTTCGGCATCTGCCAAAGGAGCACGGAGGTCCGCATACAAAACGCCTCGCTGTGCCAAAGCGGCATACAGAAGCTCCATATTGGATACGCCCGGGGCGTTATCCCGAACGGCACGGTAGGCCGCGGGCATACAGTCGCCGTAGACGGTGTTTTTATTGGGGGCCACTGCCACCACCAGCTTGGCACCGTAGGAAGACGCCTTGTCTGCCATCTCCTTCAGGGAGTCGGCAATGGCGTCGATCTCCTCCCGGGTAAGAAGGCTCTCCCCGCAGTAATCGGCGGTGGTTTCGTTATAGAAAAGGAATCCGTCCTCGCCCACGATCACCTGATCGCTGCCCGTGCGGAATACGTTTTCCTTCACGGCACTGTTGGCGTTGATAAAATAGCGGCGGGCCGCAAAATGATCGGTGAGCCAGGCGTCAAATTCGTTGAAGAAATCGGCGTTGAACTTCCCCTCTTCCAAAAAGGCGGGAAAGGGTGCCAGATCCCGTCCGTCCGCATCCGCGTCCGTTTTGAGGAAGAAGGCGCCCAAGCCAAGGGCAAGACAAAGCACGATAAACGCACCGCAGTATAGAATCGGAAACAGTTTTTTCATTTCGTCCCTCAGAAGCGGAAATAGATAAACGGATTAAACGTGGTGGAGGACAACGTGATCACGCAGACGGCGAACAGCGCTGCACCGGCGGCGTAGCCGACGATCTCGGAGGTTCGCTCGCTCAGGCGGGAGCGGATCCACGGGATCACGGGGAAGGAGAACACCGCTGCCACAGCCAGCATAAAGAGATCGTATCCTTGAACGCAGGAAGCAAAAGCGGAGGTGATGGGACCGGCGGTGAACATAGCCGCCAGATAATGAACGGCCACGCCCAGGGATTCCGCCCGGAACAAGACGAAGCCGAACAAAACGGCAAAGAGCGTCACAGGTCGCCACAGAACGGACAGCCATTTTTTCTTGGTAGGCTTCACAAAATCCTCCAGGATGAGGAACGCGCCGTGCCACAAGCCCCACAAAATGAAGCTGAAGCTGGCACCGTGCCACAAGCCGGTGGAGAAGAACACCACGATCTTGTTGAAAAGCTTTCGCGCACGGCTGCAGCGGTTGCCGCCCAGCGGTATGTACAGATACTCCTTGAACCAGGTGGACAGGGAGATGTGCCAGCGGCGCCAGAACTCCTGCACGCTGCCCGACATATAGGGATAGCGGAAATTCTCGGGAATAGCAAAACCGAACATGGCGCCAAGACCGATGGCCATATCGGAGTAGGCGGAGAAATCGTGGTAGATCTGCAGACAGTAAGCCACCGCGCCCAGCCAGGCCAGAGCCGTGCCGGGATTTTCCGCACCGAACGCCGTATCGGCGATCAGGCCGCAGGCATTGGCCAAAAGCAATTTTTTCGCAAGTCCCACAACAAACCGGCGCACGCCCCGGGCACAGCCCTCGGCGGTGAGAGTCCGATCGGCGATCTGAAGATCGATGTCATGGTATTTGACGATGGGACCGGCAATAAGTTGCGGGAAAAACGAAATATACAGAAGAAGATCCACAATATTTTTCTGCACCTTGGCATCGCCCCGGTACACGTCCACCACGTAAGAGAGGATCTGGAACGTATAGAAGGAGATACCGATGGGCAAGGCGATGGCGGGCACCGTCACCGACACACCGGGAATCAGATTCACCGCGTCGGCGGCCAGGGCCGCATATTTGAACACACCCAGCATCAAAAGATTGAGCACCACGGAGGCGGCCAGGATCCATTTACTGTGGGTGCGATCCACAAGGCGGGCAAAGACGTAGTTTACCGCCACGGAAAACAGCAACAGGATCACGTATATAGGCTCGCCGAAGGCGTAGAAAAATACGCTGACGGCGGCAAGCAGTCCGTTCTTTACCCGCAGAGAGGGGGTCATAAGATACAGCAGAAAGACCGCGGGCAAAAACAAAAACAGAAAGGATGCACTGGAAAACGTCATACAATCTCTCCGATATCGGTAAAATGACTCTAATACTTCATTTTACATTATACCCGACGTGGGCAGGATTGTCAATTCTTTACGGAAAACTCGGAGGACAAAGGGAGGCTTTTGGCACGGGAAATTCCGCCTTTTCTTGACATTGGGAAAGAATTATATTACAATACAGAAAACATCCGTTACCGAAGGGACAAAAGGAATGACAGTCACACACATTACCGCCACCGAAAGCGAGATCCGTTTCACTCTGGACACACCGCTGCTTGAAGAAAAGCTGCGGGTATCCATGTACTCCCCTGCGCTGGGGGAGGAGGTGGAGATCTGCTCCCTCTCCCTCCGTGTTACCGGGGACACCTTTACCCTCTCCCGCCGTCTGTCCGGTCGGGACGGTCTTGCGTTCTGCTACGTGGTGGCCGACAAAAACGGAGAGGTAACGGGCAAGAAATACGTGGAGGAGACCCTGCCCGCCCGCTATGATTACCCCTATCCCGCGGCATCCTCCAAAAAAGGACTGCAGGTCACGATGGTGGAAGACGCTTTGGAATTGGGCATCCGTCACGCCGCGATCAGCGTGAATCTGGGCGATTTTCTGATGGAATACCCCGACGGCGGTAACACGATCTACTACCGCTTTGAGGGAAAGGATTACTACATCCGCCGCCGCGTGGCGGAATATACAGACAATTGCATAAAACCCCTCTCCGACGCCGGTGTGCATGTGAATCTGATTCTGCTCAACAGCCAAAGCTGGCTCACCGAGGTGAGCGAGAATTTCTGGGATAAGATCCGCCACCCGGGCTATGAGGAGGAGGGCGCCACGTCCCTCTTTGATACCTTCCGGGAGGAGGGATGCGCCTACTATCGTGCGTTCGTTTCCTTCCTGGCCGATCGGTACACCCGTGAGGGGAGCACCTGCGGCAAGATCGTCGGTATGATCGTGGGCAATGAGGTGAACTCTCCCTGGATCTGGGCCAACGTGGGTGAGTGCGAGATGCACGTCTTTGCGGAAATGTATGTTTCCGCCTTGCGGATCGCATGGCAGTGTGCTGCCGCTATCTGGAAGAATATCCGCATCTACGCCTCGCTGGATCACTGCTGGGCACAGCCCCGGGAGGAGGATCCCCGCCGGTACTACCCCGGACGGGATCTGCTCACCTCCATCGTATCCTACGCAAATCGGGAGGGTGAGATTCCTTTCCACGTCGCCTGCCATCCCTACTCCGCCGATCCCACTCGGGCGGATTTCTGGGCAGAAGAGACTGCCACCGATTCCCCCGACTCTCCCTTTGTGACTATGAAGAATCTCCCCGTACTGCGGGATTTTCTGACACAGACGCCCCTGCTCTCAAACGGCGAACCCCGACGGATCCTCCTCTCCGAGGTGGGTTTCCACTCGGATTTTACCGAGGCGGGAGAAGCGCTCCAAAAAGAAGCTTTGGTGCGTGCGTATGAGAATGCAAAAGAGATTCCCGAGATCGATGCCTTCATCTACTACTCTCACGAGGACAACCCGGACGAGGGCGGACTCAATCTGGGACTGTGGCGGCGAAAGCCGGACTCCGATGAAGCAGACGGTCGAAAGCCGGCCTGGGACGCTTATCGGGAGATGGAATGAAGGAGAAACGCTATGCATAATTTTTTCGTCGACGAATCCCGCCGGGCGGAGAACACGTTTCGCATCACGGATGGGGATTTCAATCACATAAAAAACGTTCTGCGGATGCGGGCGGGCGATTCCTTTATCGTCAGCTGTGAGGGAGTTCGGTATCTTTGCCGCCTGGCAGACTACGAATCCGACACCGCGGTAGCGGAAATTCTGGAGGAGAACTACGGGGACACATCCCTGCCCGTGAAAATCTATCTGTTCCAGGGGCTGCCTAAAGCGGACAAGATGGAGTGGATCATTCAGAAGACGGTGGAATTGGGCGTGGAGGGGATCTATCCCGTATCCATGAGCCGCTGTATCGTCAAGATAGATGACTCCAAAAAGAAGAGCAAGACCGCCCGCTGGCAGGCCATCGCGGAAAGCGCCGCCAAGCAGAGCAAGCGGAGCGCGATCCCCGAGGTGCACGATGCCATCTCCTACAAGGAAGCACTGGAATTGGCCGGAAAGATGGACTTATTCCTAGTCCCGTACGAGAACAAGGACGGTATGGCCCCCACGCTGGCCGCACTGGAATCCATCCGACCGGGTATGTCCGTCGGTATCCTTATCGGCCCGGAGGGCGGATTTTCCGAATCCGAAATTGAGGACGCCATCCGCGTCGGCGGTCGGGCCATCTCCTTGGGCCGGCGAATTCTGCGGACGGAGACAGCCGCCATCACGGCAGTGGGCATGTGCATGCTTCACACGGAGATGCATTTGACGGAGGAGAATGTATGAAAGACTTGCCTTTGGCCTACCGGGAGCGGATGCAAGCCCTGCTGGGTGAAGATTTTGCCGCTTACGAAGCCGCTTTGCAGGAAGAACCGGTGAAAGCCTACCGGGTGAATACGGCAAAAATCTCCGTCGAAGATTTTGCGAAGCTGGGCGCATTCGGCGGCGAGCCAATCCCCTACGTGCCCGGCGGATACTATCTCAGCGAGAAGATCGGCAATCATCCCTACCATCACGCCGGCATGGTCTACGTGCAGGAGCCGGGCGCTATGGCGCCGGCGGAGTGCATCGACGTGAATCGTGACTGGTGGATTCTCGATATGTGCGCCGCCCCGGGCGGAAAAAGCACCCAGCTGAAAAACAAACTGGGCGAAAATGGTATTCTTGTATCCAACGAGATCATCCCCTCCCGATGCAAAATTCTGACCGGTAACATTGAGCGGCTGGGACTGCGTAACACCGTCACCACCTGCATGGATACGTCCCGACTGGCGAAGATCTTCCCTCACACCTTCGATCTGATAATGGTGGACGCCCCCTGCTCCGGCGAGGGCATGTTCCGCAAAGAGGAGATTGCCATCGAGGAATGGACGCCCGAAAACGTGACTATGTGTGCCGCCCGACAGGCGGAAATTCTCCACAATGCTGCCCGCGCTCTGCGGGATGGGGGATACATCATCTACGCCACCTGCACTTTCTCCCCGGAGGAAAATGAGAGGACGGTGGACGCGTTCCTCGCGTCCCATCCGGAGTTTGAGATCGTGCCGGTGAAGGAATCGGTACGCGCACACACGGCAGACGGCATCGCCTTTGCGGGATGCCGATGCGAGAACATCCACTACGCACGCAGGTTCTATCCCCACACGGGACGGGGCGAGGGCCAGTTTATGGCGGTGCTTCACCACACCGGCGAAGCCGCCCCGCGGATCATCAAGCCCGCCAAGGCGGAGAAGATCGATCCCGCCGTCACGGCGTTTCTGGACGACACTTTGCTCACCTACGAAAAGGATCACGTGCGGATGTACAACGGATCCCCTGTCTACTTCACCCCGGATCTGCCGATTGAGAAAGGCGTGGCCTTTGCCTGCGGCGTCACCATCGGGGAGCTGCGGAAGAATTACATCCAGCCCCACCACCAGTTCTTTATGGCTATGGGACGGGATTTCCGCCGCAAGATCGAACTGAATGCGGACAGCGAAGCTTTGGCCCGCTATCTCCACGGCGAGGAAATCGAAACCGACGTGGAAAACGGCTGGGCCGTGGTCACCGTGGACGGCTGTGCCGTAGGCGGTGCGAAAATCGTCTCCGGCCGGGCGAAGAACCATTACCCGAAGGGACTCAGAATATAAGAAAAAAGGCAGTTCGTTTGAACTGCCTTTTTGTTATGCGATAGAAATTACTTGCAAGCCTCTTCAACTGCAACAGCACATGCAACAGTCATACCAACCATGGGGTTGTTACCTGCGCCGATCAGACCCATCATTTCTACGTGGGCGGGAACGGAGGAGGAACCTGCGAACTGTGCGTCGGAGTGCATACGGCCCATGGTATCGGTCATACCGTAGCTGGAGGGACCTGCTGCCATGTTATCGGGATGCAGAGTACGGCCGGTGCCGCCGCCGGAAGCAACGGAGAAGTAGCTTACGCCGTTCTCGGTGCACCACTTCTTATAGGTGCCGGCAACGGGATGCTGGAAGCGGGTGGGGTTGGTGGAGTTACCGGTGATGGAAACGCCAACGTGCTCCAGCTTCATGATAGCAACGCCTTCGGGTACGTTGTCCGCGCCGTAGCAGCGAACGTCCGCACGGGGACCGTTGGAGTAAGGAGTCTCCTTCACGATCTTAACTTCCTCAGCGTAGGGATCGAACTCGGTCTGCACGTAAGTGAAGCCGTTGATGCGGGCGATGATGAAAGCAGCGTCCTTGCCCAGGCCGTTCAGGATAACGCGCAGGGGCTTGGTGCGAACCTTGTTTGCGTTCAGAGCGATCTTGATTGCGCCCTCAGCAGCCGCGAAGGACTCGTGACCTGCCAGGAAGCAGAAGCACTCGGTCTCCTCGGAGAGGAGCATCTTGCCCAGATTACCGTGGCCCAGACCAACCTTACGGTTCTCGGCAACGGAGCCGGGGATGCAGAATGCCTGCAGACCGATACCGATAGCGGCAGCGGCGTCAGCGGCCTTCTTGCAGCCGGACTTGATAGCGATGGCGGTACCAACGGTGTACGCCCAAACAGCGTTCTCGAAGCAGATAGGCTGGGTCTCGCGAACGATCTTATCGCAGTCTACGCCTGCCTTCAGAGTGATCTCCTTGCACTCCTCGATGGAGGAAATACCGTACTCAGCCAGCACGGCGTTGATTTTGGGAGCGCGTCTTTCGTAGTTCTCAAACAATGCCATTGTATGTACCTCCTTACGCCTTTCTGGGATCGATGTACTTAACCGCATCGTCGAAGCGGCCGTACTTGCCCATTGCCTTGTTGTAAGCGGTGTTGGGATCGTCGCCCTTCTTGATGAAGTCGGTCATCTTGCCCAGGGAAACGAACTCATAGCCGATTACCTGATCGTCGGCATCCAGTGCCATACGGGTAACGTAACCCTCAGCCATCTCCAGATAACGAACGCCCTTTGCCTTGGTGCCGTACATGGTACCAACCTGGCTGCGGGAGCCCTTACCCAGATCCTCAAGGCCGGCGCCTACGCTCAGACCGTTCTCGGAGAAAGCGGACTGGGAGCGGCCGTATACGATCTGCAGGAACAATTCACGCATAGCGGTGTTGATAGCGTCGCATACGAGGTCGGTATTCAGAGCTTCCAGCACGGTCTTGCCGGGCAGGATCTCTGCGGCCATAGCGGCGGAGTGGGTCATACCGGAGCAGCCGATGGTCTCCACCAGAGCCTCCTGAATAATACCCTCTTTAACGTTCAAGGTCAGCTTGCACGCGCCCTGCTGGGGTGCGCACCAACCGATACCGTGGGTCAGGGCGGAAATGTCCTTCACTTCCTTAGCCTTTACCCATTTGCCCTCTTCGGGAATCGGAGCGGGACCGTGGTTGGGGCCCTGCTTCACACAGCACATTTCTTCTACTTCGCTGGTGTAAATGAGTTCGCTCATAGAAACTGTATACTCCTTCTGTAAATTAGAATCAAAAAGCAGGCACGGCAAATTTCGGCAAAAATCCAAAAAATGCCCGTACACTGTTTATTATACAGCATTTGTATCAGTAAATCAAGAACGATTGCGAAAAAATATCCTCCCCCGTCCCATATTGTGAATATGTTATAAATTTTTTTGTATTCCCGCCCAAAATTTATATAAGCGGTTGATTGCAAACGCTACATATGATATAATAAATCAACTTTTATTTGAAGAGAGGGAGATAGTTGCTGCGAAACGAAATCAAGTATTTGCTCACGTATGAAGAATATCTGATTTTGTCTGCCCGCATCCGTGCGGTTTTGCCGATGGATAAGCACGCATCCGATCCCAGCGGATATGTAATCAGCAGTTTGTATCTGGATGACCAGTACAACTCTTCATACTATGACACAATCGCCGGTACCGCCAACCGAAGCAAGTACCGACTCCGTGCGTATAACTTTGACGACTCGTATATCACCCTGGAATGCAAAGAAAAGCACAAAAACAT
>JBGVJO010000074.1:0-1353 GCA_045129535.1 Eubacteriales bacterium | reverse complement strand
TTGCGGTTGCAGCGGGCACCGAGAACGGAGTTGGCGTATACTACGGCGGAGGATTCCGACCAGCTGAGAATATCGCCCTTGTTCGGCTTGTTGCCTACCTCATCCATGTAGCAGGTGCAGGAGAAGGCATCCTTCTCCATCAGACCCATCTTGCGAAGCTGATCCTCGTAGAAATCCTGCTTGGTGTACATGAAATTATTGAAAATGAAGTCCTGCAGGAAGTTCTTGGGCACGTTGGGATCGCAGGGACGGGGATCGGCTGTGAACTGTTGCTGGGAGAGTACGCCCTCGTTGAGAAGCTGCGTCATCAGATCGTACACCGGGCCCAATGCCTTCAGACCGAAGGACGTTACCAGATGATTGTATTTGCTGGTTACGGGGATCAGCTTTTCTGCCCCGAACAATTCGCCGTAACGGACTACGGTTTGCATAACCTTAGAGAGAGTTTCGCCTTTTTCGCCATTCAGTATGGCTTTCTGTTCTTCATTCAAAAACATACGGTTATTCTCCTTACAGTTTCATACATACGTCCCACGCGTTCCAGATAACGGTGCGCAGATTGCCAACGGATTTGGCGTCGCCGATTACGTGAACGTGTCCCTTTGCCTTGGCAACGGGAGCAGGATTATAGCCGACAGACAGGACAACGGAGTCTGCCTCAACGAACATGCTCTCACCGGATTTGGTGTTCAAAAGTACACCCTTATCGGTGATCTCGGAAACAGCGGTCTCCAAAAGTACGGGAACCTCATAGGTTTTGAAGAAATCGCGGAGATAACTGGTGTTGGCCAGACAGATGCCGGGAGTGGTGATCAGATCGTCCTGCATTTCCACGATGGTGGGGTGCTTGCCCTGCAGGAACAGATCATATGCGATCTCACATCCGGTGAGGCCGCCGCCGATTACGACTACGTTTTCGCCCACTTCCTTTTCGCCCAGCAGATATTCTACCGCTTCCACGGTATTTTCCACACCGGGTACGGGGATCTTTCTTGCCTTTGCGCCGGTGGCTACGATGATCTCGTCGGCATTTAGAGAATTCACGTCGGTGATCTCGGTGTTCAATTTTACATCGATGGCAGGATACTTGGTGATCTCCCGATTATACCAGGCGATCAGTGCGCGGTCCTTTTCCTTGAAGGACGGGGAAGCGGCCGCGATGAACACACCGCCCAGTTTGTCGCTCTTTTCATACAGCGTGACGGAGTGACCGCGCTTGGCGCAGACGATAGCGGCTTCCATACCGCCGATGCCGCCGCCGATCACGGCGATCTTTTTCGCCTTTTTAGCGGGTTCAATATGATATTTCTTTGACTGCATCGTTTCGGGATTGAGCGCACAGCGTGCCAGTCC
>JBGVJO010000073.1:0-6169 GCA_045129535.1 Eubacteriales bacterium | reverse complement strand
ACCGGTACAATTCTTCGTACTACGAAAAAATCGCCGGCACCGCCAACCGACGCAAATACCGTCTGCGTGCTTACAACTTTGACGACTCGTTTATTACACTGGAGTGCAAGGAAAAACACAAAAACCGAATTCAGAAGGAATCCGTCCGCATCGACCGGGCTGTCTACGACAGCGTGGCGCGGGGCGATTTTGCGCTTCTGGCTGATCGAAAAGAACCGCTGGCACAAAGAATCTATTCCCTGCATCGGGAGCGTGGCCTTGCTCCCCGGGTCATCGTCAATTACCGACGGGAAGCCTATCTGCATCCCTTATCCAACACCCGCATCACTTTCGACTGTGAATTGAATGCCGGTGTGAACACCTCGGATTTGTTCTCGCCCGATTTGGCGACCCGGTTCATCTATCCGCAAAACCAGGTCATCCTTGAAGTTAAGTACGATGAGTACCTGCCCGCATACATAGGCAGTCTTCTGTCCTTCCGCCACACGCCCGTGGCCGCATCCAAGTTCACCTTGTGCTGCGACGCACTAAGCGACGCACACGTTTACACGATGCCTCATACACAATTCATTTATTCAGGAGAGAAAGTAAAAAATGAAATCATTGATCAACGCGTTTAAGGACGCCCTGGCCGCCTCCGGTCTTCTTTTGGATCTGACCCCCGAGTACATTTTCGTTTGCATTTCCATCGCATTGCTCTGCGGTCTCGTTATCTACGCCGTATACCGCATTTTCTACCGCGGCAGCTGCTACAGCGAAAACTTCAATCTGCTGCTTCTGCTCACCACCCTGATCACCACCTTCATTATCATGACCATCTCGGCCAACATCGTTTTGTCTCTGGGTATGGTGGGCTCCCTCAGTATCATCCGTTTCCGCTCCGCGGTGAAGGATCCCCTGGACGTGGGCTTCCTCTTCTGGGCAGTGGCCGTGGGCATCACCTGCGGTGCCGGTCTTTACCAGATCGCTCTGCTCTGCACCGTGTTCATCGCCGTGATCTACGTTCTCTCCAATCTGCTCCGCTTCGGCGCAAAGCGCTATCTGCTGATCGTTAAGTACGACGCTTCCGCCAAGGAGAATGTAACCGCTGCACTGAGCGGTGTTCGTCACACTCTGAAGAACAGCATCGCCTCCCAGTCCGGAAGTGAGCTGACCGTACAGATTCACGGCAAAAAGAAAACCGCCGCTCTCACCGAGCAGCTGTCCGCCATCGCCGGCGTAAGCTCCGCTATGCTCGTTGAATACACGGGCGACAACTGATCGCTCCCTTTTCTATGAATAAAACGCTGACTCGCTACTTCCTTCTATGGATCTTGTTTTTCAGCGTCTTTGCCCTGACGCTATGCGCGCTGCGTATAAGCGTGGTTCCCGCCGACACCGTTGGAAATACGGACGGAACAGTGCACACCGAGATCGCCTTTGAAACCCCCGCCGGCTTCTATACGGATAACGTGACCGTATTTCTCGCCGGCACGGAAGGGTGCGAGGTGTATTATTCCCTGGGCGGCATCGTGCCGGAAAGCACGGCCCTCAAGGGAACGATCCGACGTTATTCCCCGAAGGACGGCATCCCTCTCCGTGCCTACGACGGACAGATCAAGTACTACAGTCTGACCGCACGGGCCTATTATCCCGACACGGACACCTGGGACGATCCCATCTGCAGCACCTACGTAGTCGGTGAGGGAGCGGATACCCGCTTCACCACTTTGGCCGTGTTCATCACCTGCGATCCCGACAAGCTGTTTGGGTATGAAGAAGGCATATTGGTGCTGGGCAAGACCCGTGACGAGTGGCTGGCCGCCAATCCCGGTGAGAAGCCCATCGCCATTTCTCCCGCCAACTACAATCTGCGGGGATGGGAATCCGAAAGACAGGTAAACGTGGAGTTCTTCGACACGGAGGGCAATCAGCTGATCAATCAGTCCGTAGGCGTGCGCGTCTCCGGCGCGTACACCCGTGCCCAAAAGCTGAAATCGCTGAAACTCTTCGCCCGCAAGGATTACGAAGAAGTAAATTACCGCTTTGATTATCCCTTCTATGGGGATCTGTATACGTCGGACGGCTCGGGCCGTCTGCGGCTGGACTTCAAGCGGGTGCTGCTCCGCAGCTCCGGCAGCGATCTGGGCGGTGCCCAGATACGGGACGAGTTGAATCAGGTTGCCGCCGGCATGACCGGCTTCCCCGCTACCCAGGCCATCCGTCCCTGCTCCGTCTATCTCAACGGCGAATACTACGGATGTATGTGGATGCACGACGTGATCTGCGATGACTTCTTCATCGAGAATTACGGCGAATATCCCGGCATTATGGGCGTGGTATCCGGCCCCGAAATGAAAAAGCCCGATGAACGGTATGCGATCGACTCCATCGAAGAAGATCAGTTCATGTACGACGACTACAACGCTATGTACAACAAGTACAAGGTGGCGGATATGACCGACGACGCCGTATACGAGGAGTTCTGTCGGGTGGTGGACGTGGAAAACTATCTGTTCTTCTACGCCATCAACGTGTATCTGAACAACGGCGACTGGCCCTACAACAATCACAAGGCCTACCGCTACTACGCCGCCGAGGGCGAGGCATATCAGCCCGGCACCGTTTTTGACGGGCGCTGGCGCTTCGTCGTCCACGACACGGACGGTACGTTCGGTGCAAGTGGAAATCTTCTGAACAGTCATCTGCTCAGCAAAACTGCCCCCCGCCGCAGCGAATTGTTCCAGGCTTTGATGAAGCGGCAGGAATGCGTGGATCTGTTCATCGAATATCTGATGGAAGTAATGAACGGGGCCTTCTCCCCGGAGAATTACTCCAATCTGATTACCGAAATGCACGAGGCCCGCAAGGCCGAGGCTACCCTTTATAACGCCACCAGCCGTTTTGCCACCAATTCCATCGGGCATATTGAGGAAAAGCTGAAGGAATTTTACTCCTTCGCTGAGACACGACCCAAAACGCTGTGCCGCACCGACCTCCGCCAGGCCTTCAAAACCAGCGGAAAGACTTATACCATTTCCATCACCGCCCCGGAGAACGCCTACGTCATGACGGGCAACTGGAAGATCGAGAAGGCATTCACGGGTACTTACATCGTGGAATACGGTGAGGATTTTGAGATCTTCCCCCACGTGGGATACGAATTCTCTCACTGGCTTGTCAACGGAGAAACCGAAATATACGACCGCGTGCTTTCTTTAGACTTCGAGGATGCGGTGGATAAGGCGATCACCGTCACCCCCGTGGTGGTACGCCAGACGGAGAATCTCCAGCTGACGGTGTACGAATACTCCGCCGACGGATCCCAGGACTATCTGGTGCTCTACAATCCCCACGACGTGGCCCTCTCCACCAAGGGATATCAGCTCAGTGATTCCGCAAACAAGCCGGGCAGATATACCCTGGCAAACAAGATCGTTGAGCCGGGCGAGTTTTTAACCGTGTACTGCGATAATTACGTGGGACGGGAAACGCTTCACCAAATGAGCATGCCCTTCAGTCTCAAGCGAGGCGAGTACGTATACTTCTCCTTTGAGAACGAGATTCTGGAGGAGATCGCCATCCTGAACCTCCACGACGGCTATATCGGCCGCCGCAATCTGACCGACGGCAAATTCTACGAAACCAAGGCGGACTGATCCGCCATAAATCACTCTACAGCGCTGCTCCGCGGCGCAGAAGGGTAACTGTTATGAAAAAACCTTTTACTCGTTATCTGCTTTTATGGGTGCTCTTCTTCAGCGTCTTTACCCTGACGCTGGTTGCACTGCGCCTGTCCGTGCTCCCCGATGCGGAGGGCACGGCAGACAACGCCCCCCAAGAGATCGCCTTTGCAACCCCGGCCGGCTTCTATACGGACAGCCTGTCCGTATTTCTCACCGGAACGGAGGAGTGTGAGGTGTATTATTCCCTGGGCGGCATCGTACCGGAAAGCCCCACCGTCAAGGGAACGGTCCGCCGCTATTCGAATGAGGCAGGCATCAGCCTCCGCGCCTATGCCGGTCAGATCAAGTATTACAGTCTGACCGCGCGGGCTTATTATCCCGACACGGACACCTGGGGGGATCCCGTGTACAGCACCTACGTGGTGGGCGAGGGCGCGGATACCCGCTTCACCACCATGGCCGTGTTCATCACCTGCGATCCCGACAAGCTCTTCGGCTACGAGGAAGGTATTCTGGTGCTGGGAAAGACCCGTGACGATTGGCTGGCCGCCAATCCCGGCGTAGATCCTATTCCTATTTCCCCCGGCGGATACAATCTGCGCGGCTGGAAATCCGAGCGGGAAGTTAACGTGGAATTCTTCGATCTGGAAGGAAACCAGATCATCAATCAATCCGTGGGCGTACGCGTTTCCGGTGCGTATTCCCGCTCCGCCCCGCTGAAATCCCTGAAGCTTTTCGCCCGCAAGGATTACGAAGAAATCAACTACCGCTTCGATTACCCCTTCTACGGGGATCTGTATACCCTGGATGGCATGGGCCGTCTCCGTCTGGATTTTAAGCGGGTACTGCTTCGCAGCACCGGCAACGATCTGGGCGGCGGACAGATCAAGGATGAGTTGAATCAGACCGCCTCCATGATGGCCGGATTCCCCATGACCCAGGCGGTACGCCCCTGCTCCGTCTATCTGAATGGCGAATACTACGGCAGTATGTGGATGCACGACATCGTCTCCGACGACTTCTTCATCGAGAACTACGGCGAATACCCGGGCATTATGGGCATCGTTTCCGGCCCGGAGATGAGCAAGCCCGATCTCCGCTATGAGATCGACTCCTGGGAAGAAGACGAGTTCATGTACGACGACTGGAACAATATGTACAACAAGTACAAAGTCGCCGATATGACCGACGATGCGGTGTACGAGGAGTTTCTCACGGTCTTCGACGTGGACGACTACCTCTTCTACTACGCCATCAACACCTATCTGAACAACAACGACTGGCCCTACAACAACCACAAGGCTTACCGCTATTACGCCGCTGAGGGCGAGGAATATCAGCCGGGCACCGTCTTTGACGGACGCTGGCGCTTCATCATCCACGATATCGATAACGTCCGCGGTGCCACCGGCAATCTGCTGAACGGTGATCTGCTCAGCAAACACTCCGAGCGCCGCAGTGAGTTGTTCCAGGCACTGATGAAGCGGCAGGAATGTCAGGATATATTCATCCAGTATTTGATTGAATTGATGAACGGTGCATTCTCCTATGAGAATTACTGTTATCTGATCGATACGATGCACGAATCCCGTAAGGCCGAGGCGGAACTGTTCGTCACCACCAGCCGCTTCCGCCGCGGTTCCATGTGGGGCATCGAGTCCACCTTGGAAAGTTTGCGCTCCTTCGCGCAAAACAGGCCGAAATATCTGTACCGCACCGAGCTCCGCCAGGCCTTCAAAACCAGCGGAAAGACCTACACCATCTCCATCACTGCCCCGGAGAACGCCTACATTATGGCGGGCCACTGGAAGATCGACAAGGAGTTCACAGGCACCTATATCCGGGAATACGGCGAGGAGTATGAGATCTTCCCCGCCCTGGGATACGAGTTCTCCCACTGGATCGTGAACGGCGAAACCCCGGTGTACGATCGCGTGCTCTCCCTGGACTATGAGGATGCTGTCGATAACACAATCACCGTAACCCCCGTGGTCGTTCGTCAGACAGAGAATCTGCACCTGACGGTGCACGAATACTCCGCCTCCGGCTCCCAGGATTATCTGGTGCTGTACAATCCCCACGACGTGGCCCTGACCACCAAGGGATATCAGCTCAGCGATTCTGCAAACAAGCCGGGCAAGTACACCCTGCCGGGCAAAATCGTTGAGCCGGGTGAGTTCGTAGTTGTCTACAGCGACAATTACATAGGACGGGAAACCCTTCACCAGATGAGCATGCCCTTCGGCCTCAAACAAGGAGAGAACATATACCTTTCCTTTGAAAATCGCCTTCTGGAGACCATCTCCGTCATCGATCTGCACGACGGCTGCATCTGCCGCCGTAACCTGACCGACGGCAAATTCTACGAAACCAAGGCGGACTGATCCGCCATACCAAATCCTTAGCACTGCTTCGCCAGTGCGGAACGGTAACTGTTATGAAAAAACCTTTGACTCGCTATCTTTTCCTGTGGGTGCTGTTTTTCAGTGTCTTTACACTGACAC
>JBGVJO010000072.1:0-2733 GCA_045129535.1 Eubacteriales bacterium | reverse complement strand
ATCTCGGCGTAATCAGCAGTGACGATTTCCTCATCACGCTCCACGTCAACCTTTCCGTTTACAAACGTATCGGGATCGGTGAGAGTGTATGCGGGCAAATGTCCGTCGCTGAGTTTCTGGATATTCCCGGGGTCCTTCGGCTTCATCTGACGGTACGTCAAACCGGAAACCTGATAGGAATTCCCTGCCTCGTAGTACTGAACCGTACCAACGATGCGGGCCTCATTTCCCACCTGCAGAACCTCCAAACCGCCCCCTGTGAGGCCGTGGCCGTAATAGATATACATACCGTAGTACATATCCGTTTCGGCATCGTAATCCTCAATATAGACGCCCTGGGTTCCGCTGTTGGTAGTAATGATTCCGTTGAAAGCTACTTTTACACCGTTGTACTCTGCGATGTTGGAGCGAAGCTCCTTCAAGGTGAGCTCCACGGCTTCGCCGTAGTAGAAATCGGGGTCCTTCTGGTCGGAGTAGATGTTGTAACCGTGCTCCCTTGCCTGTCGATTAGCGGCAACAGCCGCCTCACCGTACAATCCGCTTGCGGCGGAATTGGGCAATGCCAGACCGTTTTGAAGAATCTCGATGTTCAGATTTCGATAATCTGGTGAATCGGCGGTTTTATACCACACCCACACCAGGTACCGGGATCCGGTGGAATCGGGATTCCACGTGCCATTCTCCGACTCGACGATGATCGACGTGGCGGAGGACAGCCTTTCTTTAGTGAACTGTGCCGCTTTTTTGCCGTACTCTTCGATTTTTCCGGTGGACTCCGGCGTATTGATAGCAAGGTATCTTGCTTTCAGCACTCCGGTTTCCATCACGTCCGTGGGAACGTAGAAATGGGTAGTGTCACCGTCTATGAAGGATTTGACAGTGACCTCCAGCTTTGCAGTGGAGGTAGTCATATCCAACGTAACGGAAGACGCGTAATCCCGCTCCTCCGTAACCTCGGGTGAATCGGGAGAATCCGGCTGATTCGGCGTGCAGCCTGCCAGAAAAGAGGCAAGCAAACACGCAATCAGCGGCAAAACAAGGATTTTTTTAGCGTTACTCATGCAACGTATTGAAATCAGCTGTTATACTCGCACTCTTCTACTGCGTCAGCAAATGCAGCCTTAATCTGTGCATCCAGATCCGCACCGCTCAAAGTAAGGCACTTGGTCAGAAGCGCGCCAACCTGATCACGGGCAGCGGAAGAACCGTTGAATGCGGGGGAGGTATAGTAAGCGTCAGCCTGCTCCAGACATACCTTAGCAGACAGAGCAGCGATGTAGTTGCCGCCGTTTGCCTTGGACAGGAAGTCAGCATAGCCTTCGTTCTCGGCAACGGACTTCAGTACGGGAACGTAGCCGGAAGCCATACCGAACTCAGCCTGGAAATCGATGCTGGTAGTCAGGTACTTAACGAACAGCCAGGATGCGATAACTTCCTGGGGATTGCTCTTCTTGAAGATACATACGCTGGGACCCTGGGAGATAACCTTCTTGTTGTCTGCATCTACCTGAGGAATGGTAGCAATGCCAACCTCGAAGGGATAGGAGCCGTCTGCATTGGCTGCAGGACGCTGATAGGTAGCGCCTGCAGAGGAACCGATGGACATGTAGCTCTCCATACCGTTGGTGGAGGTGAACAGACCGGAGGTGTATGCGCCGTACAGAGTCTGAGTGGTCAGGTAGCCCTTTGCGTACCACTCGTTGAACATCTTGATGAACGCGTGGTTCTGCTCGTTGTCAAACAGGAAGTGGTCACCGGTAGCGCTGGTGTAAGGAGACTTATACTGCTCGCACATGGTGATGAACCAGTTGGACTCGGAGTCGTAACCAAGAGGAATGGATTCGGGGTCGATCTTCTTGATCTGTTCGCAAACTGCCTCTACCTCAGCCCAAGTGGTAGGAACGGTCAGATTGTGCTCATCGAAGAAGGTCTTGTTGTAGTACAGAACCTCAGTGGACTTGGAGAAAGGCATGGTGTACATCAAACCGTCACCGTAGCTGGTACCTTCCAGGTAGTAGCCTTCGATGAAGTCTGCCTTCTGCTCAGCGGTCAGACCGATGATCTCGGTGGTACCGTCCGCACGGGTAACGGTGATCTGGCTGTCGATCAGATCGTCCAGAGTAGCTACAGCGTCTGCCAGGTTGTACAGAGCTACGTGGTCGGGATAGCAGTAAGCGATATTGGGCTGACCGCCAACGGTGATCTCGGTAACGATGGTGTCACGAACGTCGTCGTAGCTACCGCCGTTTACGCTTACAACGTCGATGTTCGGGAAGATTGCCTCGAACTCGGCGATATAAGCCTCAAGAACGGTGGACAAATTGGAACCCATGGTGTTCATAAAGGTAATGGTAACGGGGGTTTCAGCATCAAAACCGGTTTCCGGAACCACAAAGTTTACCTCGCCCTTGGTGGTGCCGGGAGTAGTGGTGCCGTTGCACGCTGCCAGCATGGTGATTGCCATAGCAGCAAACAGGAACATTGCTACAATTCTCTTCAACATAGTGATGAAAATTCCTTTCTGAATGTTTTGTTGTTATATGTTACAGGCAGATTGCACCGCTGCCTATTAACCTTTGATACCGCTGCGGCTTACGCCGGCCATGATGTATTTTCTCAGGAAAATAAACACCAAAAACAGCGGGGCGGACACGATGGCAACGGCGGCCATCTGCACCGGGTAGTTCACGTCGCCGGCGGTGTCGGTAAAGGCATTACGCAGACCGTTGGTGA
>JBGVJO010000071.1:0-1165 GCA_045129535.1 Eubacteriales bacterium | reverse complement strand
ATATTTGTTTGCCCAAGATTTCGCTCTCATTGACCGAAGAATGGACAAAGTGGGCTGTTATTGCCTGTGATCAGTTTACGTCGGATCCCGGCTATTGGGAGAATGCCGCGCAGATACGGCAGGGAAGCGCGTCTGCTCTCGATTTGGTACTGCCCGAGGCCTATTTGGGAACGGATACGGAAAAGCTTCATAAGGAAGAAATAGCCCGTCATATGACAGAGGCAGATTTTGATACGTATCCGGATTCCATGATGTGGATTGAGCGCAAGCTGCCCGACGGACGGGTGCGGCAGGGAATTCTCGGCAAGATCGATCTGGAGAAATATGACTACAGTGTGGGCAGTACGTCCGCCATTCGTGCAACGGAGGCAACGGTGCTGGAGCGGATTCCGCCCCGACGTGCCATCCGTGAAGCGGCCGTATATGAGCTTCCCCACGTGCTTCTGCTGATTGACGATAAAGATGGTTTGTTCCGCCGTATTGCCGCTGAAAAGAAGGCGTTTGAAACTCTGTATGATTTTGAATTGATGCTGGGTGGCGGAAGTATCACAGGCTCCCGTATCAGCGGAAAAGTTCTGGACGAAGTGATCGGCTGGATTGCCGAATATGAAGAAAACGTTGACGGCGATTTGATCTATGCAGTGGGTGACGGAAACCACTCTCTGGCATCCGCAAAGGCGTACTATGAAAAGGTGAAAGCGGAGTTGGGCGATGGTGCACTCGATCATCCTGCGCGATATGCTTTGGTGGAACTGACGTCCCTCCAAAGTCGCGCTCTGGATTTTGAGGCGATTTATCGCGTGGTTACGGATTGCGACGTGAACGATTTTCTCTCGGAGCTGAATGAGATCACCGGCGAGAAAAAGCGCTGTGCCCATACTGTGCGCGTGATTACGGAATTCGAGGACAGAGAGGTATCCTTCCTTAAGAAGTCCCACGCGTTGACGGTTGGAACGCTGCAGATATTCCTTGACGATTATTTGTCCCGCCATCCGAGTGCTAAGTGTGACTATATCCACGATGAGGAAGCACTGATGGAGCTGGCAAAGCGGGAAAACTGCGTTGGGTTCCTGTTCGGCGGTATGAAGAAAAGCGAGTTGTTCCCCTACGTGCAGAAAAACGGCACACTCCCCCGTAAGACATTCTCCATGGGCGAAGCCCGCAG
>JBGVJO010000070.1:0-8035 GCA_045129535.1 Eubacteriales bacterium | reverse complement strand
GGAGGTGGTGCCGATGGCGATTACGCGGCCGCCGGCTGCCCGCCGTTCGTTGATGATGCGGGCGGATTCCTCCGTCACGCAGATGTATTCGGAGTGCATCTCGTGATCCGCCAGCTTTTCTTCTTTCACGGGGCGGAAGGTGCCCAAGCCCACGTGCAGAAGGACGGGGACGATGGCACAGCCCATCTCGCGGATGCGTTCCATCAGCTCAGGGGTGAAATGGAGTCCGGCCGTAGGCGCGGCGGCAGATCCCTCGTGCCGTGCGTACACGGTCTGATATCTCTCGGGGTTTTCCAGATGCTCCGTGATGTACGGGGGGAGGGGCATAGAGCCCAGCTTGTGCAGTGCTTCGTACACGGTTTCGCATACGGCCCGATCCACACGGAAGCGAACCACGCGGCATCCGCCGTCAATAACGTCCTCTACCTCCGCTGTCAAAAATCCGTCGCCAAAGGCGAGAATATCGCCCACCTTGGCCCGCTTGCCGGGGCCGGCCAGCGCTTCCCATACGTCGTTCTCACGCTGCTTCAGAAGAAGCAATTCCACCGGTGCGGTGGATTCCGTGTCGGCCAGGGTGCCGTCGGGCATCATCTTCTTGGCACGGTGGCCGATGATGCGGGCGGGAATCACGCGGGTGTCGTTCACGACCAGGGTGTCGCCGGGGCGGAGATAGTCCACGATGTCCCGGAAGATGCGGTGCTCCAGCTGATCGGACGTGCGGTCAATGATCATCAGACGGGAGGAATCTCTTGGCTCAAGCGGAGTCTGGGCAATGCGGGATTCGGGCAGATCGTAATCGAAGTCGGACAGGGTCAAAGAAGTCTCGGGCAGTGTATTTTTAATCATAAAAGGGAAGTCCTTTCGGGGAGCAAAACGCTCTTGACATAGATAATAAAATATGATATGATATGCGTGTGCAGGAGAGTGTTTCCTGCATAAAATGAAGATAGAGGCGCATTTCCGATGAGTATCCGTACCCGGGCAGTCCGATGCCGGTCAGGTGCGGGGAAAGGCGAGGGATGCCGAAGTTCGCGCGGCTCGGACGCCGCGGGGCTGGTGCAGTCGGCGAAAGCATCTGCACTGTCACTTCAGTCTGATCTGTTGTGGAGGGCTATCTGTGTATCGGTGACGCATGCGCTTGCGCTATGTCTATATTATAGTACACAGAAAGCCGGTTTTCAAGCCGGTTTTTGTTATATCCATGGGGATGCCGGACAAAAATAAGTATTTTTGTGTTTTTCGGGAGGTCAATGATGGGTACTTTTCAGAAAGAAATTATTTTCGAGGGCGTAGCAACCGCCTTGATTACGCCGTTCCGCGCGGGTTGTGTGGATTACGATGCGTTTGGCCGTCTGATCGATTGGCAGATCGCAGGCGGTGCGGATGCGCTGGTTATCTGCGGCACCACCGGTGAGGCGTCCACCTTGACGGATGAGGAGCACCGGGAGTGCATCCGTTATTCCGTGGAGCGGGCCGCAGGCCGTGTGCCGATCATCGCCGGCACCGGATCCAACGATACGGATTACGCGATCTCCCTGTCCCGCTATGCCTGCGAGGTAGGCTGCGACGGACTTCTTCTCGTTACGCCGTATTACAATAAGGCAACTCCCAAGGGCCTGATCCGTTCCTTTACCGCCGTGGCGGACGCAACGGATAAGCCGATTATTCTGTACAACGTTCCCTCAAGAACGGGCGTGAATATTCCGATGAGCGTGTATACGGAATTGGCAAAGCACGAGCGCATCGTGGCAGTTAAGGAGGCCTCGGGCAACTTGAGCGCCATCGCTACCATCGCCGCCGAGCTTTCCGACACTCTGGCAATCTACAGCGGTAACGACGATCAGATCGTGCCCATTATGTCCCTGGGCGGCCGCGGCGTTATCTCCGTTCTGTCCAACGTATTGCCGAAGGAAACCCACGATATGTGCCGCTTTATGCTGGACGGTGACGTAAAATCCGCCGCCGCACTGCAGCTGAAGATGCTGTCCCTCATCAATGCCCTCTTTATCGAGGTGAATCCCATTCCCGTCAAGACCGCCTGCGCTATGATGGGCCTGGCATCCGAGGAGATGCGTATGCCGCTGTGCGAGATGGAGGAAGCCAACCGCGCCAAGCTGGTAGAGGCTATGCGCCACAACGGTCTCTTGTAATCCTTTATCCATAAAAAGTGAGGAAGTCTGCCTCGGCAGATACATATAAGAATGAAGAAAATTGTTGTTTCCGGATGCGGCGGCCGATTGGGCACTGCCATCGTCCAGAGAATTGCAGAGCGGGATGACTGCACCGTCATCGCCGGCGTGGATATTGCCGCCGAGGCTGTGGGTGCGCGGTATGATTTCCCTGTGTATCCGTCCGTGGATCTGCTGACGGATGCGGCGGATGCTATTATCGATTGTTCCCATCATACGGCTGTGATTCCACTGCTTGCTTATTGCACGGCAAAGCACATTCCTGCCGTGATCGCTACCACCGGCCATACGGAGGAGGAGATCACAGCGATCCGTCAGGCTTCTGCCCGTATCCCCGTTTTGTATTCCCGGAATATGTCCCTCGGCATCAATCTGCTTCTGGAGTTGGTGCAGCGGGCGGCCGCCGTCCTCGGTGAGGAATACAACGTGGAGATCGTGGAGGCCCATCATAATAAGAAGCTGGATGCCCCCAGCGGTACGGCTTTGATGCTGGCGGATGCGATCCGCGACGTCCGGGAGGAAAGCGAGTACGTGTACGACCGCCACAGCGTGCGCCGCGAGCGTGCGCCGGAGGAGATCGGTATCCACAGTGTCCGCGGCGGCACTATCGTGGGTGAGCACGAGGTGATCTTCGCGGGAACGGATGAGGTGATCCGTATTTCCCATAGTGCCTATTCCCGGGACGTGTTTGCCACCGGTGCGGTCCGTGCCGCGTTGTTCGCCGCCGAGGCAAAGCCGGGCATGTATTCCATGAAGGAAATGTTGGCCGCAGAAAAAGCAGAATAATAAAAGGAATAATAAAAAGAGGCTGTTTACACAGCCTCTTTTTTGTGTCAGCGCATCTTTTTATCGAACGCGGGATTCCAACCGTAGAAGTTTTTCTCGTCCATTTTGTCCTGGGAGATGCGGAGCGCATCGCCGAAGCGCTGGTAGTGGACGATTTCCCGCTCCCGCAGGAAGCGGATGGGATCGCATACGTCGGGATCGTCGATCAGACGAAGCAGGTTGTCGTAGGTGACGCGCGCCTTCTGCTCGGCCGCCAGATCCTCGTTCAGATCGGCAAAGACGTCGCCCTTTACGCCGATATACTTGGCGTCAAAGGGAACGCCTGCGGCGGCCACGGGATAGATCCCCGTGGTGTGATCCACGAAGTAGGTGTCAAAGCCGGATTTTTTGATCTCCTCCAAGGACAGATTCCGCGTCAGCTGATACAGGATCGTGGCGATCATCTCCACGTGGGCCAGCTCCTCCGTGCCCACATCGGTCAGAATGCCGGCCACTTCGCGGTAGGGCATGCTGAACCGCTGGGAGAGATAACGGGTGGAGGCGGCCAGCTCACCGTCCGGGCCGCCAAGCTGAGAGATAATGATTTTCGCCAAAGCGGCGTTGGGATTTTTGATCTTAACCGGGTACTGTAATTTCTTTTCGTATATCCACATAGATTTCAGAACCTCCGTTTTTAGTTAGCGTCCACTTCCCAGGGCCACGGCTCAAGCACCCAGGCCCAACCCCGGGACGTGTCTGTGCCGTCGGCCGTGATGGGACCGTATTGCTCTTCGTAATGGCGGGTGGCTTCCCGCAGCAGCTTGCGGTATTTATCGAAGTAAGAAAGCGCCGCTCTGTCCTCGGGATGAGTGTCCAGATAAAGCACCGCTTCCGTTACGGCAAAGGCGTAGGTCTGAATCTGCTTCATGTGGCGTCTTTTCATATCGTTCATCATTATCGGCACCACCTTTCCTGACAGGGGGTAGGATAAAAGGGTTTATCCAGCTCCCGGAAGATTGTGCCGCGCTCCAGTGCGGCCTCCGGCTCGTACAGATCGGCAAAAGCCTGACAGGGTGAGTACACCATGGCCAGGGAAACGCCGGGATATACGGGGGTGCGGCAAGTGTTGGGGGTGGAATCTTCTCTCTGGGGTGCGCACTGATTTCTGTTTGCGTAATTCACAGGGCAGTGCCGGTTCTCGTGGCGGTGGCAGGCCATAGCAGGCGTGGCGGGATAGGGAGTGGCGGCCTCTTCTTTGGCGCTATCCGCCAGCATACGGTCCAGAATCTCCCGATTCACCCGCTCCCGCGGCGTGAAATTCTCGTTTTTTACGTTCATACTTGTGTCCCCGCCTGGGCGGGATCTCCTTATTCATTTTTGCCCCGGTGGGCAAAATACGTCGGCCGTTTTTTCGACCTCAATAAAGTATATGCGACGAAATGCGAGGGGACACAAAAAGCGTTTGCTCCCTTTTTCGGTTGCAAACGCTATAGGAATATGATATAATAGGAAATGACAAAATTCCGTTCATACGGAGGATTATTTTGAAACACGTAGATATATACACGGACGGCTCCTGCCGATTTAATCCCGGTCCCGGCGGTTGGGGCGCGATCCTTTTGTACAAAGGCCGCGAGTTGGCCTTGAGCGGCGGCGAGGCGTCCACCACCAACAACCGTATGGAGCTTCTCTCCGTCATCTCCGCCCTGGAGCGGCTGAAGGAGCCCTGCGAGATCACTCTCACCTCCGATTCCAAATACGTTCTGGACGGGCTCTCCAAGGGATGGGCGAAGTCCTGGCGGAATAAGGGATGGAAGCGGAGCGACGGCTCCCCCGCTTTGAATCCCGACTTGTGGGGGCGGCTGCTCGATCTGTGCGAGAGACACACCATCGAGTACGTATGGGTGAAGGGCCACGCCGGTCATCCGTATAATGAACGGTGCGACAGTATGGCGCAAGCGGAGTCGGCCAAATATGTGGAGTGAATTTCTTTATGAGTACGGCCCCGTTTTGTATATGGCGGTGCTGGGATATTTTTGCCTTATCTCATTGATCGCCGCCACGGTAACCGTAATCGATAAGCTCCGCGCTCCGAATCCCGCCAAACGTCGGGTGCCGGAGAACACGCTTCTTTTGCTGTCCGCTTTGGGCGGATCGGTGGCGATGTACGTGACGATGCTGATGATCCGTCACAAGACCCGCCACAGCAAGTTTATGATTGGGATCCCGATTATCATTTTGTTTCAGGCCGTGGTGCTTCTGTACCTGTCAGGGTTTATCGGATGACGGTGGGGTCAGCGTGAGGCGAACGGCCTCATCGGTGACTACCGTGGTGGCGTGGACTGCCTCGGAATGGAGTGTGTGGGAGGCAAAATCGTAAGAATTCCCTCGAAAGACGATCCGTTCCGCATTTTTCGGCCCGTCAAATTCTTTCTTGTATAAAGGGCCGTGGATGCCGAATATCACCGCGGCGGAGCCGTCTGTGTCCAATACCATCTTCTCCTCGGCGGATGCACCGATATAGGCGATTTCGTGGCCGTAGGCGCTCAGGTGGATCCCGATGATCGGGTGCGTGGAACGCGTCAGAGTATCCGTGTCAATGCGAAGAATGGTGTCGTAAAAGGAAATACCCGTCTCTCCCCGTGTGTACGTGCTCACGGGGATCTTTTTATTTTCTGCGATTTCTTTGAGGGCAAAAACGACGCTTTCCTCCGCCTCGTTTTCCGGCACGGGCAGAATCAGCATCCGTACGTAGACGGTGTCGCTGATTCGCTCAAAGGATTGCACGTGCCGCTTGTGCAGATGGGTGAGAAGCAGGGCGTGCAACTCGGTGGAACCCACGTCCTTTGAAAAGCTATAGGCGTAATTGATGGCGGAATAGGATCCGTTTGAAATATCGCACAGCAGTGTCTTTCCGTCCTCCGTTACAAGGATGGCTTCGTTAGTTCCTTTCAGCGTGGATGTGACGGTGACGCGCCCTTTTTGCAGACTTTGCTCCGCCGCAATCAAACCGCCGGCAAGTCCGTGCAGGAAAAGAATCGCGCATAAAGCGAGGGCGATCCGCTTCCGTCGGCGCATCACGGACGTGAGCAGAAATACCAGGGCAACAGCCAGTGCAAAATACGGTGCCCAACTCTGGTGCAGAGATACGGTGGTGTGGGGAATTTGCGCCATCCGTTCCGCCAAGTCCGTTGTAATACGCCCCAATCCTTGAAGTGCAAAAGCCAATGCGGAAGAAAGGATGGGGACGTAGCGGAAAATCAGCAAAAGGGGTGTCAAGGAAAGGATCAGTGCGATCAGCGGAGAAAACAGTACCGTGGTGATGGGCGTGAGGAGAGATATCACGCCGAAATATTGGCACAGAAAGGGAAGCAGTGCCCACTGAATACAAACTGCCAAAAGGATTGGCATTAGAATTTTTGCGATGACGCGCCCGATGCGGCTGCGCTTCCGATGTTTTCGGCACACGCGGACAATGTGTGTAAAGCATGCGATGGCCAAAACGGCTGTGGCGGATAATTGGAGTGCGGCGGAGTAGAACTGCGCCGGATCAAAGAGGCAGATGAGAAAGACCGCCACGCCCAACGCGGTGGGCATGTCGCTTGTTCGGTTGCATGCGACGGCCGTGTAGGCGAACAGCATCATAATGCCTGCCCGCAAAACGGATGGGGAAAGAGAACATAAAAGCATATACAGTACGGTTAAAAGCGACAGTGGGATCAGGCGAAGCTTTTTGCTCGGTATAAAATACCCAAGCAGCTTTTCCACCGCACCGAGTAAAGTGGCAAAATGAAATCCGCTGATGGCCAAAAGGTGAGAGATCCCCAATCGCCGAAAATCCCGGGAGAGGGAGTCGGGGAGATGGGTGCGGTCGCCCAAAAACAGGGCTGCAGGCAGCGCGGCGCCCTCACGTCCCAATTCCAGCCGCAAAGCGGCGGACAAATATTCCCGCCATTCCGCAAACAAGCTCCGTATTGGAGTTGTACCCGTTTGGAGAACGCGGACTTCATCCGCCTCGGCGCACAGGGCGATCCCCAAAGAAGAATAGTATCGGCGAAGCGGAAAGGTGCCGTCCGTTTCCTGTGGCTTGGTGAGAAGGACCTCGCATTGAATGCGGTCGCCGACGGATAATTCCGTGTCTGCGGTTTCCAGCAGGACGTTCATGCGCGCAGAAGCGCCGTCGATTTCTGTCACGCGCACATTTTATACCGCAGAGTAGGAGGTCGTGTACATCCTTTCCGTCACGGTGGCAACGACGGTTCTTTCGGTTTCGTTGTACCGCTCTGTGTTTTTACAGAGATATCCGTCTGTGTACAGAGAAACAAGAATCGTGCCGGCCAACGCGGCAGCCGACACGATACGAAGAAGTGTAAATATCTTGACGGGAAGTCGCTTTTGCCATGGAAGGATACAGAAGAGAAAGAGTAGGGCAGATCCGATCAGCAACGCAATCCTCGGTGCGAGTGGAAGGGAGGCGGCGCAAAAACCGGCATAAATTGCCGCCAGTGTGAATAAAGCGGCTTTTCTGTGTAACAATGTATCCATAGCGGCTCCGCATTCGGTGAATTCTACATTATATATTATATAAGTATACGCGAAATATGTCAAGAAATTGCAGGGGCAAAAAATATTGAGAAAAATCGAAAAATGGAGTTGACAAAACAAAGGGAAGGTGGTATACTCATAAGGCACTCGACGAGAGGGCGGCCCCACCGGGAAGTCGGTACGGAAAAAACTCGAAAAAAGTTTCAAAAAAGTATTGACAATCCTGACGGCGGGTGATATAATATACAAGCTGTCCGCGAGACAGCAAAGCTCCTTGAAAATTGAACAACAAGACAACAGTACTTCCTTGAGAGGAAGTACAAGACTCCAAAAAATTCTTTTGAATTTATTTGAACTCTTATAATTAGTAAAGAGCCAAAAACAGCTCTGAAACTGATGTTATCCGGGGAAACCCGGTTAATATACAATTTTTCAGAGAGTTTGATCCTGGCTCAGGATGAACGCTGGCGGCGTGCATAACACATTCAAGTCGAACGGTGACGAGGACTTCGGTCCTCTGATCAGTGGCGGACGGG
>JBGVJO010000069.1:0-3397 GCA_045129535.1 Eubacteriales bacterium | reverse complement strand
CGCCGGTAGCATCGAAGGTGAACTTAACCTGTACGCACTCGCTGGAGGCAGCAACAACCTTGCCATCTGCATCTACAGCAGCGGCGAAGAAGGTGGTCTCAATCTGATTCTGACCGTCCTTATCCTCGGTTGCATCCTTTGCGGACTGCTCGGTATGAGCGCCCAGCTTCAGGGTGTTGGCAGCGGTAACGCCCGATGCGGCAGCATTGTTGTAAGCCTTCTCGATAGCGAGAACAAACTCGTTTATCATAATGGTGCATCCGGCGTTGATTACTTCCTCGGTGCCCTTGTTGGCATCAGCTACGAGAGCCTTAACCTCGTCCAGGGTCTTGCCGGCAACAACCGTCTCGAAAGCGTCAGCCTGCTCGAACCATTCCTTGGTAGCGCCGCCGTAAGCAACCATGTTGTAAGCGGTGCCCAGCTCGTACTTGGTCTTGAAACCGTCGTTGGCAACAGCCTTACCGTCTGCGGTATAGGAAACGGTGATATCGGCGGTATCCAGAACGCATGCAACGATCTTGCCTGCAGCGTCAACGGTTACGGCAGCGGCGGTGATGGCAACCTTGCCCTGACCGGCGGTATCTTCCGTTGCGGCGGAAGCCTTGGAAACGTTGGTGTAAACACCGAGACCGAACTTGAGGGTCTCAGCCTTGCCGCAGCCGGCAAACAGGAATGCGGGGAGGATCATAAGAACGCTAAGAACTACACAAAGCAGTTTTTTCATGATAATTCTCCTAAACTTATTTAATTTATTATATAAACTATTTGCGCCATCTAATCATACACTATGCATAGCGGTTTGTCAACAGTCAAATTACATATTTCCGCCGGGGATCCGCCGGACTGCCAACCCACCGCAAAGTCCGACGAATATACCCGACACCGTACCGGTGATTGCCAGAACGATCAAGTAATAGCCCAGCTCCGCCGTACCCAGAAGCAGCATAGCCATAAGGATCTGCCCCACGTTGTGGAACACGCCGCCGGCCACGCTGACGCCAACGACAGACAGAAAATCCAGCCGCCGCAAAAGGGCCATTACAAGCAAACTGAGGGCGGCACCCGCCAGGCTGTACACAAAGGTCATGGGATTGCCGAACAAAAGGGCTACCACGGCCATACGAACGAAGGAAACGGCGGCGGCGTACCGCATGCCGTATCGGTACAGAACGAAGAGGATGGCAATATTGGGAAGTCCCAATTTGATGCCGGGGACAGCGGTATACAGGGGCGGAAGCAATACCTCCACGTAAGCAAGAATCAGCGCCACGGCGGTACACAATCCCAGATAGGCCAATTTACGGCTTGTCTTTCCCATGGCAGATCCTCCTTTACGCAATGATGTCCGGCTCCTCGCCGTCCGTTGCATGCACGGTGATCACCACCCGATGGGGCAGACACACGATGCTTTCTCCCTCCCGGGAGATCGGTTTGTGGGCGGCACAGATCCCATCCGGGCAGGTGGCACTTTCCACGTAAGCGTGTCCGTCCCGGATCACGAGTAGATTTTCCTGTGTGTCGCCCGCGCCCGTGCGGATGGACAGTGTCAGATCCGTATGGAGCGGATAGGTGCCGTAATGCTTTCCGTCCACGCTCACGGTAACGGAATCCCCTTCCCCGCGAAGGAAAAAGAATGCCGCTCCGGCCAGGGCCACAATGAGAAGCAATACCGCAATGAATAAAACATCATTGCGGTTCTTGCGATTTACTTGATTCATTCCTCTGCCTCAACATCCTGAGAATGTGCGGGAGCGCACAGCGTCTTCAGGCATCCGGTAGGACAGTTCTCCACGCAGATACCGCAGCCCGTACACTTATCATAATCGATCTGCGCCAGATTATTCACCACGGTAATAGCTTCATTCGGGCATTTGGTCACACACTTCTTACAGCCGATACAAGCATTTGTACAAGCGCGGCGAGCGTCAGCACCCTTATCCGTGCTGTTGCACATAACGGCCACAGCCGCTTCGCGGGGAACCATCGAAATAATCTTTTTGGGGCAGATATTCTTACAAAGACCGCAGCCGATGCAGCGGGACGGATCCACGTGGGCAATGCCATCCTTCATACAAATGGCATCGGTGGGACACACGTCGGCACATTCGCCAAATCCAAGACAGCCAAAGCGGCAGTTCTTCGGCCCGCCGTACACCATGGCGGCGGAACGGCAATGGGCCATACCTACGTAATCCGCTTTGCTGGCGGCCGCTTCGCAGTGGCCGTTGCAGTGTACGAATGCTACCACGTCCTTGGGACGCTCAATCTCGATGCCCAAAAGGTCACTGAGCGCACGGGCGGTGTTCTCACCGCCGGGGATGCATCGGTTGGGAGCGGCCGCTCCTTTTGCCAATGCGGCAGCGTAATCGTCACAGCCCTTAAAGCCGCAGGCGCCGCAATTGACGCCGGACAGGCAGGCACTGATGGCCTTCAATTCGTGGCTCTTCTCCACGCCGAAGAAACGGGAGATCACCGCCAGCAGAACACCTGCCAGCAGGGCTACGGAGGCAACCACAGCGAGAGCAATCAAAATTTCCATATCCGTTCCCTCCTTATGCGAACAGCTTATCCACGACGCCGGCAAAGCCCATGAACGCCAGGGAGATAAAAGATGCGGCGATCAGGGTCACGGCCAATCCGCGGAAAGGCTTGGGAATATCGGATTCCTCAATGCGGGAACGCATGCCGGAGAAGAGCACCATAGCCAGAAGGAATCCAAGGCCGCAGCCCAGGGAGCTGACCATAGATTCAAGAAAGCCGTAGCCGTCGGTGATGTTGTTGATGGCTACGCCCAGAACCGCACAGTTGGTAGTGATCAGGGGCAGATACACGCCCAGGCTCTTATGAAGCGCAGGGATGAACCGCTTGAGGATCAACTCCAGCATCTGCACAAGGGAGGCAATAACCAAAATGAAGAGAATGGTCTGCATATATCCCAGATTCAGCGGATTCAGAATGAAGTGCTGGATGGGCCAGGTTGCGGCGGTGGCCAGCAGCATAACCGCGGTTACGGAAATACCCATACCGGAGGCCTGATCCAATTTTTTGGACACACCAAGGAAGGGACAGATACCGAGGAAGCGGCTGAGCACGTAGTTATTGACCAAAACGGAGGAGAGCAAAATAACGATCAGTGTCTTGAAAAGATCCATTATACTTCTTCTCCTTTCTTATGGCATGCGCCTGTATGGCAGTTTCCGGCGGAGGGACATCCCTCGCAGGAAAAATCGGTTTTGGCGGGAGCTTTTCCGCGGGTGATGGCCGCCACCAGGGCGATCAGCAATGCGTACACCAGCATACCGCCGGGAGCCTTCACCAGGAAAGCGATCTTGAAGGATTCAAGGAAGGGGATGGGCATACCGGCAAAGGTAGCGTTGCCGAGAACCTCGCGGATCAC
>JBGVJO010000068.1:0-1918 GCA_045129535.1 Eubacteriales bacterium | reverse complement strand
GTGGGTTTGTACGATCCCTGCACCATCATCGATTTTGAGATTCCCAAAAAATACGGCCTCCGTCAGACCATTGCCGATACGTTGGGCATCGGCGGTATCTTCCGCGGTCTGCGTACCATCCACGTGATGAAGGATTTCGCACGGGATATAGAGGCGGTATGCCCCAACGCGTGGCTGCTTAACTATACCAATCCCATGGCCATCCTCTCGGGCTATATGCAGCGGTACACCGGCGTCAAGACCGTGGGACTGTGCCACAGCGTGCAGGTGTGCGCCAAATCTCTTCTGAAGGGAGTGGGAATGGAGGAATACCTCCCCGGATGCGTGACAAAGATTGCCGGCATCAACCATATGGCGTGGCTGCTGGAAATCTGCGATAAGGACGGACGGGATCTGTATCCCGAGATCCGCCGCCGTGCCAGGGAGAAGAACGCCACAGAGAAGCACAGCGATATGGTTCGCTTCGACTATATCGAGAAATTTGGCTACTACTGCACGGAAAGCAGTGAGCACAACGCGGAATATAACCCCTTCTATATCAAGGCGGGGCGGGAGGATCTGATTGAAAAGTTCAACATTCCCCTGGACGAATATCCCCGCCGCTGTGTGAAGCATATCGAGCGCTGGGCGGCGCAGAGAGAAGAATTGATGAACGGGGGCGACGTGCAGCACACCCGCTCCAAGGAGTATGCCTCCCGCATTATGGAGGCCATCACCACCGGCAAACCCATCAAGATCGGCGGCAACGTGATCAATCACGGATGTATTTCCAATCTGCCCCCCGAGGCTTGCGTGGAGGTGCCCTGTATCGTGGATAAAAACGGCGTTACGCCCACCTACGTGGGAGATCTGCCCCTGCAGCTGGCGGCTATGAACGCCTCCAATATTTATCCCCAGCTCCTCACCATAGAGGCGGCGCGCACCGGAAAGATGGAGTACGTATACCAGGCCGCGATGATGGATCCCCATACCGGCGCCCAGCTTTCCACCGACGAGATCGTTTCCCTGTGCAACGATCTGCGGGAAGCCCACGAGGCGGCCGGATATCCGGTATTTTAAAATTTGCTCTGCAGTAAACAATTAACGCCGACAGACTTTAAAAATCTGTCGGCGTTCGCTATTTGATAAATTGGGATTGGTCTGTTTTAGTGTTGTCTGACTTCGTCATAGTATTTTTGGAAACGTTCTTTGTTGAATATAAGAATTTTATATTTTTGTCCGTTTTTCATATGGAATGTTGCAATAGGGAATACAACCCATTTCCATGTGAGTTCGGAAATTTCATCAAGCGGTAATATAAGATTCCTGTATGCTTTATCTACTGTGAGTTTATTCGTCTTATAAGTAACCGAATTTTCGTCAAGATATAAAGCACCGCCTAATATTCCATTATGGCATAGGCTACACATAAATGTTTTTCTCATATGAATGACCTCGTCAAATTCTGATTTACCACTCGGATTTATCGCCGGTTTCGCCTTTGTATCACAGCGTTGCTTGCAACGCTGGCATTGGGCAAAGCCATACACCTAAAGCTGCACATGACCCAAGGCTCCCTCCGGGAGGGAGCTGTCGCTTCGACTTGGCAAAGCCAAAGTCGCGGCGACTGAAGGAGAGCGCGTGTACGGAAAAATCAACTGAATCGTATAGTTACGCAAGCTCCTTCCACCACGTGACATTCCACTTCGTGGAAGTCAGCGTGGTCCCCCTCCCTCTCGGAGGGAGGCTTTGACGGTGGCATCGATATACTCACAGACACTCCGAAAGTTGGTATTGATTTGTCTGTTTGTAAATCGAATTACTCTTAAATCATATCCTTCAAGGATTTCAGTTCGGAATTCGTCTTTTTGTTTACCTTCTTCGGTATAATGCTGCGAACCGTCAATCTCTATGATCAATTTTGCTTTGTGACAGTAAA
>JBGVJO010000067.1:0-15328 GCA_045129535.1 Eubacteriales bacterium | reverse complement strand
GCAGCTATGGTATCCAATCTGCTGGTAGTTCTGTGCGGCAACAAGGACGCACAGCCTGTGGTAAACTCGGGTAGTCTGTACTGATGACAGACAAGGAAACAAAAAAGCAGATTCCCTTGCGGGTATCACCGAAGCTGTTTGCCGCCCTGGCCCGCTGGGCGGAGGAAGATTTTCGTTCCATCAACGGACAAATCGAATATCTGCTGACGGAATGTGTTCGCCAGCACGAGAAAAACGGCGGCAGCATCCCCAAGGATCTGGATACAAAAAAATAAAAAACATCCCCGATGGGTTTGCGTGATACTCTCATCGGAGAAAGTAGCATAAAAACTCCCACAAACCGATCAAACGGCTTGTGGGAATTTTATTTCTCAGGCTGAAGAACGAACCACACCAAGCCTTCCCCAGTGGGGGAAGGTGGCAGCCCGACTTGGCGAAGCCAACGTCGCGCTGACGGATGAGGTGTCGTATATTCAAATCCACTCCTCATCCACCATTTTGCGTTACAAAATGGTCCCCCTTCTCCCGCAGGAGAAGGCTTTGTTTGACCGCTTGTTTTCTCCTATAAATAAAGTTACCACAAGCCGTTTGATCGGTTTGTGGTAACTTTTCGTTATGCAGGTACCGCTTGCCTCGTCGGAGGCTTTTTATACCGGCGAAGCAGCCAGCCACACAGGAAAATTTCAAGAGCGAGTGCGGCGAAGAAAACCCATGCGATGCTAAAATCCACATCGCCCACGATGGATGTAAGAATAAGCATCCCCAGGGCCGTAATCCGGTCGCCAAGAATTAAATATTCAAACATACCGCTGCGATTGATCCGCACCAAAGCCACGATCCACAAGACAACAAACACCGCTAATATCAGCCACCACAACAAACACCATTCTGCTTTATCCATAAAATAGCCAAACAGAACGGTATAGTACAAAGAGCACTGCGGCACATGAAAACCGAGAAGACTTCCTAACACATGAACGCCAAAGGGTACGTTGCTGAAGTGGAGGCAAACTCCAATAACGGTGAAAACGCTCCACCAAACGGCAAAGGAGATGCGCGTCCGTTTTTGATTGATGTACGTCATCTCTTTTGGACTCCTCTCTTTTAGGGAATTATCTCCGCTCGGCCACGTAGGTGAATACGCGGTTCTGGATGATGCGAACCGTATCGTCCAGAGACTTCTGTCCGGCGAAATACTGGGCCGCTTCTTCCTTGATGATGTTGTTCACGGGCACGTTATAGCGATATACGTGATTCAGAGATTTGACGAACTCGATGATCTCATCCGCCATCTCCTCCGTCAGGAACACACGGAATTCCTCCTGGGGGAAGGGATTGGGCATTCCGATGATACCGCCGCCGATCACGGGCTCCTCCACGATAATATCCGTATCTACCGCCACGTCCTCGTCCGTTTCGGCAGGCTCTTCGGTTTCGATAACTACCTCGGTTTCCGCCCTGGGCACCACGACCATATCGTCGTCGATGAAGTCATCTCCTCCATAATTATTGAGATACTCTTCCCAGTTCTTCTTTTCCTCCGCCTGCTGGGCTACAACCTTATCGGCCAGCTTCTCCAGGGAAGAAACGCGAAGGGGGAAGGTGTACTCCAGGGAATCCTGATATTCCGGGGAGAGGAAGTAGCTGACGAAATCCCAGGCACCGTCGATCACGGGAGACTTGGCGCTGATGGCGAAGTTCATGGAATCCATCGTGATGGCCGATCCGTTGCCGTTCATGGAGGGCAGACCGATCATGGTGATATCTTCCGTATAGAAGGTGTAGCTCATCCAGGAAGGATACGAATCAAAGGAGGAGAGATACATTTCCTCCAGCATGGCCAGATCCGCACGGAAGCGATTGCTGTAATCCTGGTAGAACTGCTCGTCGTAGCCGTCCTGCTCTTCCCACACGGACGTATTGGACAAGGTATTCACGTACTGGAGCACCTGCTTGAAATCCTCCGTATCGAAGTAGCACGCGCCCGTTTCGGGATCCACGAACTCCTCGTAGGCGAAGGTGCAGAACAGCTCCAGAAGCTGATCCCGCGTCATATCGAAGAATACGCGAGATCCCTCGGGGATTCCCTTACTCCACTGGATGAATTCACCCATGGTCCACTGCTTGCGGCCGCCCAGCATGGAATCCTTACCAACCAGCGTACGCACGTTGAAGGAGGGCATAACCTCGTACAGCTTGCCGCCTACCTCAAGCGCTTCCAGGACGTTGGTCAGAAAATCTTCCCGCTTCATATTCGGGTCGTTGTCGATGAAGGTGTACAGATCCGCCAGCATTCCCTTGGAAATGTAGTTGTCCAGGGGCATATACTGATTGATGTGGAGAATGTCGGGAATATGGCCGGCGATGATATCGTTGTTCAGAGCGGTAACCGCTTTTTCGACCAATTCCTGATAGTGATATTCCGTGCCTTCCTCGTAATACTCTTCGATGGAATACTTCTTGATCTGAACTCTGTATTCCTCACTCTGACGGTTGAAACGGAGAACGCTGCTGCGAAGAGACCAGTCGTCACCCACTACGGCCAGCGTCAGAATGTATTTGGGCACGATCTGATCGTCGGGCACCCGGTTCAGGATCATAATGCAATCCTCTCCGGTCAGATCATCCCAGCCGCGGGCGATAAACTGATCCTGGGACAGGACCACCATATCGTTCACGTTGTTGGCAGACATATCGGAGTTCATAAAGTTGAGCAGCTCCGTGGAGGTCTGCGTAGCGGCGTCGTAGCCGTACACGGCGTCCTGGGTGCTGTAATAGAAGGTGTAGCCTTCTCCGTCAAAGAAATTCCATACGTTCTGGAAGATGTTGGCGTCCAGCTCCACGGGAGCCAGAAGCTTGCTCGCATCCCAATCCACTTCCACCAGAGCCATCTTGCTCTGGGGACCGGAATAGTCGTTATGCATCAGCGTCAGCTTACCGTCCACCTGCAGCATACGGTTGATATAACCGGATTCCATCAAGGGGGTAACGTCCACCGCACCCACCAGCTGGCCGTCACCGCTCAGGCGGTACAGGGTTCTGTCCGAATCCTGGAACACGAAATTCCCCTCGAGAAGGATGCAGGAATGGATATAGTGATAGATACCGCTCTCTGCGCCGTTTTCGGGATCCTCCGCCTGTCTGTCCCAAATATCCTTCGGGTTCACGTCTGCCAGAACGGTACCGTCCGCGGCCACGTGATAGATGTGGTATTCCTCAAAATACTCGTAGGTTTCCTCATTGTAATGGGAGGTGTGTACGACCTGCCAGACGGATCCGTCGGGCACCATCAGCATCTCCTGGATGTAGGAATCCTCCCCGATCTGTACGCCGGGCATATCCAGACGGGTCACGTTGGATCCGTCCAATCCCATGCGGAACAGACGCATCTCGGACTCGTAGGTTTCCCGGTCGTAGTGCTCACCGTACATATATACGTAGTCGTCCTGCACGAACATACGCTGAACGTAGTTCAAATCCTTCGGTCTTTCCAGATAGGTGGCACGGTATACGTGGTCCACCACCTGCTTTTCCGCGACCTGCTTCTTGCCGCATCCCACAAAGGAGGAGGCGCATCCCGCCAGCATAGCGAGGGCCAGAACGGCACACAAAATTTTTTTCAGTTTCATAAGTACTCCTTTTATTCCGATCCGTGTTTCACACGCGTAAGTCGGTTATAGGTTTCCTCCACCCATTCCTTGCCGGCACGGAATCCACGGCCGATGGCATCGCCGATAGGCTTCCACGCAATGCCGCACCAGGTGAGGCACAAAAGTAAGGCAAGAGAGTAAAGGATAATTTCGGCAATCAGAAGGGATGCGCAACGGTACCGGGCAACCTGCGCCACGTTCTCCCACCATGGATACGTCACGGAGGAGGTACGCACGCCCAAGGTATCCATATGCGTGATATATTCCCATAATGAGGAAATCGTGAATCGCTTGGAATTTTCCACCACGGTGTATTCCCCGCCGGAGGTGAAATTCTTTTCAAACACGTCCAGCGCAAATCCGTCCACGGGATTGGGCAAAACCGCCTCGTACACGCTGATCTCCCGCACCGATGCGGCCGCGGGGGAATCAAAGAGGATATAGGCCCGTGGCATCTCGCCGTAGGCCGCATCGTAAACCGTACCGGAGGGCACGGCACCCACGCCGCACACGATGTATTCCCCGTCTCCCAATGTGACGGGCATACCCACCACGTTGACGGCACCGAACAGCTTCCACGCAGCCCGCTCATCCAAAAAGACGTAGCCTGCATTTGCCCCGCCGGGCTGCAGATAGCTGCCGCAGAGCAGATCCGGCTGGTGGATCATAAAGTACTCGCCGCCGATCACGCTGACCCGCAAGGTCGTGCTGTCCCGCTCCGTACGGCCGTACATATCCTGCTCCGTACTGTACGCACAGTACCAGAGCCTCCCTCCCTCGGGGGCGGGGAGGGAGGCGTCCTGCATGGCCCGATCCACCGCCGCCGTTACGGAGTGGATCCGGCCGGGAATATCTCCCCCGCCCTCGGCGAAGAAGGCGCTGACTTGAGAGGCACCCTTTCCGTCCCACCGCTCTGCGGCCAGCTGGTCGGGCATAGAGGAGGCGATTCCGTGACGGATGCCCCCAAGAATCCCGGCCGTGCCTGTAAGAAGCACAAGCGCCGCGGCGGATGCCGCCAGCGCTATGCGCCATTTTTTACCTGATTTCATATTCATCCGTTATTCTCGCTGAGCCGCACCTGCATACCGTCGGATATGGGCGATGCGGAGGTGGTAATCACGTACTGACCGGACACGTCACCGGACAAAGCGGAATTGATCTCGTCGGAGGCAATTACCTCCACGGGAACCCGCTTGGCGGTGTAGCGATTGCCCAGAGGCGTGCTCTTGGCACTGACAACCAGAACGAACTTGCCGTCAGAATCCTCGCGAACCGCGCTGTTGGGCACTACGCAATCGTAGGAAGCATTTTTATTACCCAGGGTAAACGTCAGGGACGTGCCGGGGGAAACCTCGCCCGTTACGCTGAGGGTAATGATCTTATTCTTGCCCTGGCTGGAAGCATCCGATTTGATGGAAACGACCTTGGCCGTAGGAGCGTTGCCGCCGTAATACCACTGAAGGGTAGCTTCGTCGCCCACCTTCACCTTGGCGGCCTGCTCACCGGTTACGGTGCACTTCATCGTATAGCCCATCTCGGATACGGTGATGGACATAAGAGGCGTATTGGCCTCCGCCATCTTACCGACCACTACGGAAATGGATTCGATCACGCCGGTAACGGGGGAAACCAAGGTAGGCTCCACCGATGCCTTCTCCAGACGGGCGATCTCTTTTTCCTGCTTGGCGATCCGATCCTCGATCTGCTTTAGTTCAATATCATACTGCTGCTGATTCAGCTTGGCGGTGTCGCTGGAGCCGTCGGCCAGTGCCTTGGCATCGGCCACCTGCTTCTCCAGATTGCTTACCACCTTCGCCTGGGCGGTGATTTCCCGATTCTTTTCGTTGATACGGGTCTGGAGCTGCCGAACACCCTCATCGGAGCCGCCGTCGATCAGCGCCTGGGCATCCTTCATTTTCTTTTCCAGATCGTTCTTCTGGGCGGTCAGTTTCTTGATTTCCTCGCCCAGAGCCTCATAGCTTTCGTAATTCTGTACCCGCTTCAACTCGGTCTCCGCCTGCTGTACGGCTTCATGAGCCTTTTCGTAGGCGGATTTTTTCTCCTGCTGATCCTTCTGCACGTTCTGCAGGGATCGCTCGACGTTTGCCACCTCATTTTCCGCATAGGTTACCGCGGCTTTCAGCCGATCCAGAATGACGTCAGCCTGCGAGGACTGCATATATTTGTTCAAGAGAGTGTTGTATTCTGCTTCTGCATTCTTGACGTTCTGACGGAGAGTCAGAAGAGCATAATAGTCCTGTTCCAGGGGCTCCAGGGTCTTCGCAGCCGCTTCCACTGCATTCTTGAGAAGTGTCAGCTCATCCTCGGACACAGTGTCCTTTTTCGTATTGTATTCCTCACGGGCTGCGTCGTAAGCCGCCTTGGCCGCAAAGTAACGGTCTTCCGTGAAATACCGCTCCTTTTGCGTCAATTCGGATTGATATTTCTCCAACTCCGCTCCCTTAGCCTCTACTTGCTCCTTAGTCACGGCATCCGGATAGAAAACGTCGTAATTGTCCGCGGCCTTCTTGGCGTTCTCCAACGTCTTCTTGGCGGCGGCTACCCGGTCCTCCCAGGTTTTCACATCGGTGTTGGCACGCTCGTATGCCAGTGCCGTTTTGATCTCTTCATCCCGGGCACTGTCGTATGCGCTCTGCGCTTTATCAAGCATCTCGGCGATCTCATCGGCGGTATAGTAGCCGTTGCCGCCCAGCGTGCCCTGTTTGCCCGCCAGACGGGCGATCTCCGTGGTATAGAAGTCCAGCATCTGCTGGGACTGCTCCACCACAATCTCCGCATTGCGGATCTCGTCCAGGGTGGGGATCTTATTCTGAAGCGCCTTGATGTCAGCCAGCTCCTGCTGTATCAGCACGAGGGTCGCCTTGGCGTCATTCAACTCCGAGAGAAGATTCTCATAGTTATCCTTGGCTGCGTCGGACTGAAGAGCAGGATTCTCCTGCTGTTTCCGGATCAATTCCAACTGAAGATTGCTGAGGGCCAGTTTGGCATCGTCCAATTCCTTGGAGTCGCCCACCTCCAGCGTCATCAGAACGTCGCCTTTATTGACGAGCTGTCCCACGCGTACGTGGATCGATTCCACGGCACGGGACTGCTCAATGCTCAGCTGAAAGCTTTGATTGGCCTCCACCGTGCCGGTGGCACGGATGCGGGAGGCAATGGATGCGTACTGGGGATACTGCACCGCCACCTCCGGCAGGGAGTGATTCAGAATAGTATTGGAAAACAGCGTCAGAAGAAGCAGGGCAATCAGCACAAGAATGATGACGTTGCGTATCCAGATACGGCGTTTGGTCGTAGATTCAGTCATTTTCGGTACTTCCTTTCAGTACGTATGTAAAATCAGCCTTTCAGGCCGCCGGAATAGGAAACTCCCTCCACGAGGTAATCCTCGCAGTACAGGAAGATATGAAGCGGAATGATCATATAGATGGCCGCCACGCAGAAGGCCACGCCCGCGTCACCCGTGTTGATCTTGGACAAAAACACGGACAAGGGATGGAGTGCCTCCGCCTCACCTGTGAGAAGCACCAGCGGCTGCTCAACCATATTCCAGTAGTCGATGTACACCAGAATGGCCACGGAGGCCACGATGCCGCCCGACATAGGGGCGCAGATCTTCGTAAAGATCTGCCACTCGCCGGCGCCGTCCAGCTTGGCGGCCTCGATCACCGAGGAGGGGATGCGCCGCATAAACTTGGTCAGAATGAAGACGGCAAAGGGAGAGAAGATGCCGGGCAGAATAATGGCCCAGCGGGTATCCAGAATGCCAAGCCAGTCGGCCACCAGGTAATTGGGTACCAGGGTAACCTGATAGGGCATCAGCATCAAAATAATGTAGGTGAAGAAGATGGCGTTTCGCCATTTTGTATCGAATCGGGCGAAGCCGTAGGCGGCCAAAAGAGCCACCAGGGTCTGGAAGAGCACGATAGGTACCACCAGGATCACCGAATTCCAGAACTTGAAGAGGTAGTCCGGACTCTTCAGGAGCACGGTTTCGTACTGACTGAAGCGAATGAGATCGGGGATAATCTTCAGATTCACCTTATCGGACACGTAGGTGCCGGCGGAGGTGACGCTGTCGAAGATCTTGCCGTAGTTGGAGGCAATCTCCGTCTGGGACATAAAGGAATTGGTGAGAGTCAAAACGATGGGGGTCAAAAACAGAATCGACATGGCACACAGAAATACGGTGGCGGCCCCCAACAGGACGCTCCGCGCCGTGCCTCGTAATTTTTTATGTATCATTGCGTCACTCCTCGATATCCTTTCCCAGCTTCCGATCGATCCAGAAGAGGAGACCGATAATCAAGACCATCACGATACCCATCAGAATGGCCGCACTGGACAGCTTCTGATAATCCAGGCTCTTGAACATATTGTTCATGAAGTGCTGGAGCAGATACAGGGAATCGTAGGGATAATCTCCCGTCAGGAGGTACACCTCCCGGAACACCTTGAAGGAGTTGATCACCGACAAAATCGTGACGAACAGAATGGTGGAGGACAGATAGGGCACCTTGATGCGGAAGAAGGTCTGATATCCGCTGGCGCCGTCCAGAGCGGCGGCCTCCGTGATATCCTTCGGGATACCTGCCAACGCCGCCATAAAGAGGATCATATTGTATCCCACGTTCTTCCACAGATAGAGAAGCACGATGGTGAACTGGCTGAAGTCGCTCTTGAACCAGTCGATGGCGGTGCCGCCCAGGCTGATGATCCACTCGTTGACTACGCCATTGTTATGGAAGAGCACCTCCCAGATCAGGACGATGGAGGCGATGGGTACCATCAGAGGGCTGATGAGCACCGTGCGGAACAAGCTCTTCATGGGGATCCTCTGCATCAGAAGAATCGCCACCAAAAGGGGAATGATCACCGCCAAAGGTACGGCAATCAGGGAGAAGGTGGCCGTATTGGCAGCCGCCCGACGGAATGCCATATTCCGGATCAGGGCAACGAAGTTGGACAGTCCCACGAAATTACCGGACACGGGATTATCCACCATACTGTAGTAGATCACCACCAAAAAGGGGATCAGAAAAAACACGCTGACGCCGATGAGGCTGGGCATAAAGAACCACCGGGTTCTTCTCATTTCCCTGAGGCGCGCCTTATCCCGACAGCGGCGGTCCTCCGCCTTGCGGTCGTTTTTAACGTTTGTTTTTGGCATAGCTTACTCTTTCTTTTACGGAATAGAAAACGGGCACAGATATCCTTATGCTGTATTGGACGGAATTTCCACCCGTTTGTTTCATCGGAATACGAATTTTTTTGCCATTGTTGCTCCCCGCGGGGATTGTATTCCCGCCCCGTTTGCCGTATAATATACATAGTACGAAAATTGAGGCGATGAATATGACAAAAACCAATGCCATGCGGCTCCTGGAGGAGCAGGGGATCCCCTTCACGACGGAAACGTATCCCGTGGATGAGGACGATCTGAGCGGTGTGCACACCGCGGAAATTCTCGGGATCGAGGACCCGGGCTGTATGTTCAAAACCCTGGTAACCAAAGGCTCCCGGGGAGGATATTTCGTGTTCTGCATTACCGTGGCGGAAGAGTTGGATCTGAAGAAATGCGCCGCTGCCGCCGGGGAGAAAAGCGTGGAGATGATCCACGTAAAGGACATGCTGTCCGTAACGGGCTACATCCGCGGCGGATGCTCACCCGTGGGGATGAAAAAGAAGTATCCCACCTTCGTGGACGAGACCTCCGTTTTATACGATACGATCTACGTCAGCGGCGGGCAGAGAGGGCTGCAGCTGTGCCTGTCCCCCGAGGATCTGTGTGCCTTCGTGGGAGCCACGGTGGCCGATCTGATCCGGGGATGATTGCCTGAAATACTTGCCAAAACATATCCCCCAACAAACACCGCTTCACCTTGGAGAATTTTCCGTCAGGGAAATTCTCGCGAGGAGGGATAGCTGACCTGAAATCCCCACCAAAACATATCCCCTCCTCAATTATATCAAAAGTGCTTATTTATAGCAATACGGTACGCGAAAATTCTATTGTGAATTGATTTCAATTTCTCTTTATGATACACTAAAGAAAACTGCCATTTCGGGAGGACGTTATGCGATCCATCAAGAACATATATAAAACCGGGCGAGGCCCCTCCAGCTCCCACACCATGGGACCGGTCTTTGCCGCCAAGCGTTTCCGTGAGGAAAATCCCACGGCGGACCGTATGGAGGTGATTTTGTACGGATCCCTCGCCAAGACCGGCGAGGGCCACGGCACGGATCGGGCGCTCAGAGAAACCTTTGCCCCCATCAAAACCGACATCCGCTTCGTCACCGACGATATTCCCCTGCCCCACCCCAACACCATGGATCTGATCGCCTATCGGGGGGAGTCTGCGCTCGCACGGGCACGGGTATTGTCCATCGGCGGCGGCGAGATCCGCTTTGAGGGAGATCCGCCGGCTCCGGCCGTAGAGGAGGTCTATCCCGAGAATGATTTTACCTCCATTGCCCAAAAGTGCAAAAAGGAGGGCATCCGCCTTTCCGATTACGTATTTGCCCACGAGGATAAGGATTTTCCTGCCTTCCTCGGCGACGTGTGGCAGACAATGAGCGCCGCCATCCGCGAGGGATTGACCCACACGGGTACTTTGCCCGGAGGACTCAGCGTGGAGCGAAAAGCACAGTATCTGTTCAATCAGCGGCACATCGACGAGAGTCCCCAGACCAGAGAAAACCGCATCGTGTGCGCCTATGCCTTTGCAGTCAGCGAGCAGAACGCAGACTGCGGACTGATCGTCACAGCACCCACCTGCGGTGCCTGCGGTGTCGTTCCCGCCGTTCTCAAATATATGCAGGAAAAGAGCGGTTTTACGGACAACGACGTGATCCGCGCCCTGGCGGCGGCGGGTCTGGTGGGCGCCATCGTAGCCCGCAACGCCTCCATCAGCGGAGCGGAATGCGGATGCCAGGCGGAGATCGGCACGGCCTGCTCTATGGCCGCCACGGCTCTCGCGGAACTGTACGGCATGGGCATCGATCAGATCGAGTACGCGGCGGAGATCGCCCTGGAGCATCATCTGGGACTGACCTGCGATCCCGTGTGCGGCCTGGTGCAGATCCCCTGCATCGAGCGCAACGCCGTGGCCGCTATGCGCGCCATCAACGCCATGAGCCTGGCCAACTTCCTCTCCCACAGCCGCAAGATCTCCTTTGATCTCATCGTGAAGACCATGTACCAGACGGGACGGGATCTGTCCCACGTATACCGCGAAACCTCCGAGGGCGGTCTGGCCAAGCTGTACCGTCCTTCCCAAGACTGACAACAAGGGAGTTTCCTATGTTTGAAACCATCGCTGCCGTATCCACACCGCCCGGCAAGGGCGGCGTATCCCTGATCCGCGTAAGCGGAGAGGATGCCGTTTCCGTGGCATCGGCTATATTCCGCCCCATGACGGGTGCACCGCTGACCGAGCGGGAATCCCGCCGGGCTGTTTTCGGCACGATCCACCATCCCACGACGGGAGAGGTGATCGATACCGGTCTGGCCGTTCTCTTTCGCGCCCCTGCCTCCTTTACGGGGGAGGACGTAGCGGAGATCTCCTGTCACGGCGGTACCGCCGTGACCCGTGCCACCCTGGCGGCGGCCTTTGCGGCGGGCGCTGCTCCCGCCGGCCCGGGCGATTTCACCCGCCGCGCCTTTGTCAACGGAAAAATGACTCTCAGCGAAGCCCAGGCCATCGGTCTGCTCATCGACGCGGACACGGAAAGCCGCCGGGCATTGGCCTCCGGTGCCGCACGGGGCAACGTATCCCGTGCGCTGGATCGGATCGCCACCTCCCTGACGGAGGTGCTCTCCGCCCTCTATGCCGCCATCGACTATCCCGAGGAGGACGTGGGCGACGAGGGAGAGAGGCAGATTCTTACTACCGTACAAACCGCCCAAAGCGATATTGACGCGCTGCGGCGCACCTATAAAACCGGCGTGGCCATCGCCGAGGGCATCCCCACCGTGATTGCAGGCCTGCCCAACAGCGGCAAAAGCTCCCTCTACAACGCTCTGTTGGGGCGGGAGGAGGCCATCGTCACCGACATTCCCGGCACCACAAGAGACGTGCTCTCCGCCTCGGCGGACATCGGCGGGGTAACGCTGCTTCTGTCCGATACCGCCGGCATTCGCGAGGGAAGCGACGCCGTGGAGATGATCGGCGTACAGCGCGCTAAGGACAAGCTGGCCGGCGCCTCGCTGGTGCTCTTCGTTCTGGATGCGGGATCCCCCCTCACCTCCGACTGCACCGCCCTCTTTGAGGAGGTGTGTGATCTGTCCGTACCTACCGTGGTGATCCTGAACAAATCCGATACGGGCTGTGCCCTCTCGGCGGAGGAGATTGACTCCTTCACTACCCGTGCCGATTATACGATCTCCCTCTCCGCCAAAACCGGGGACGGGATGGAGGAATTGCGCCGGGTGATCGCCGAGATCGCCGGCACGGACAAGCTGGACACGGAAAACGATGCCGTGATCTGGGACGCCCGTCAGGAGGCCTCCCTCACCCTGGCCTACGATCTGCTGGGGGACGCACTGTGCGGCCTCACCATGGGTGACCCGTTGGATGCGGTATGCACCGTTTGCGAAACTGCCCTCGCCGAGATTCGCGGCGTGGACGGCCGCGCCGTGGATGAGGACATCATCGCCGGCATCTTCGCCCGCTTCTGCGTGGGAAAATAATTTTTCGAAAAGGAATCAATCTATGAAATCCATATTTGTTGCATCCGACGTCCACGGCTCCGCCCTTTGGTGCGAGAAAATGCTCGCCGCCTTCGACGCCTCCGGCGCCGATCGGCTGCTGCTTTTGGGCGACGTGCTCTATCACGGCCCCCGCAACGATCTGCCCGAGGGATACGCCCCCAAGCAGGTCATCGCCCTACTGTCCCCCTATAAGGACAAGATCCTCTGCGTCCGCGGCAACTGCGAGGCCGAGGTGGATCAGATGGTGCTCCCCTTCCCCGTGATGGCGGACTATGCCGTCATCGCCCTGGGCGATCGGGTGATTTACGCCACCCACGGCCACAAATTCGGCCCGGACAATCCGCCGCCTCTTTCGGACGGGGATATTCTCCTCTCCGGCCACACCCACGTACCGATGGATGAAATGCGGGAGATCCCCGAGGGAAAGATCCGCTGTCTGAACCCGGGATCCGTATCCATTCCCAAGGAAAACAGCGCCCACGGCTATCTGATCCTCACCGCGGATGACGTGATCCGCGGCGCCCTTTGACGGAGCACAGGATGAATAAGAAACGTATCGCCCTCGCTATGAGCGGGGGTGTGGACAGCAGTCTCAGCGCCCGGCTTTTGATGGATGCGGGGTACGAGGTATCGGGAATGACGTTCCTCGTCCATCACGATCCTGCCGTGACGCCCCCCTCCGTGGGGGCAGAGGCGGTGTGCCGATCGCTGAATATCCCCTTGACGGTACTGGACATCGCCGAGGATTTCGCCGCCACGATCAAAGCGAATTTCATTGCGGAATACGCCGCGGGACGGACGCCCAATCCCTGCGTGTTGTGCAACCGGACGATCAAGTTTCCCTATCTGATGAAATTCGCCGATGAGACGGATTGCGCTTATGCCGCCACCGGCCATTACGCCCGCCTGATCCGATGCGGATCGCGGATCGCGGTGGCAAAGGCAAAGGATCTGTCAAAGGATCAAAGCTATATGCTGTGGCAGCTGCCCCAGGAAACCCTGTCCCGCCTGGTATTCCCTCTCGGGGAATATACGAAGGATGAGGTGCGTGAGATGGCACAGGCCGCCGGCATTCCCGGGGCGAAAACCAAGGATTCCCAGGACATCTGCTTCATCCCCCAGGGGGATTATACGAAGTTCCTCGCCGAGGTGGGGATGGATCTGACCCCCGGTCAGTTTATCGATGAAGAAGGACGGGTGCTGGGCCCGTCCAAAAACCAGGCATGCTACACCGTCGGTCAGCGGCGGGGTTTGGGCATCGCTCTCGGTCAGCATATGTTCGTCACCGCACGGGATGCGAAAAACAACCGGGTGAGCATCTCCCCCACCGATCCCTACGGAAAGACCGTGTACGCGGAGGACGTGCGGTATATGGCCGCCGCCCCGGGGGATCTGGACAGCCCCCGCCGGCTCAGCGTGAAACTGCGCTATGCAAGAGCGGAATTCCCCTGCACCGCCGTGGTGGACGGGGATCGGCTGCGGGTGGAATTGGACGATCCCGCCCGTGCACCCTCGCCGGGGCAGTCCCTCGTGCTCTACGACGGCGACACCGTCGTCGCGGGTGGAGTGATTGCACTTGCATAATGTGCAACCATCCCGTATGCCACCCGGCAAGTGCCCGAGAATTTCCCTGACGGAAAATTCTCCAAGGTTTAATCGCGAGTTATAACACTTGCATAATGTGCAACCGTCCCGTATGCCACCCGGCAAGTGCCCGAGAATTTCCCTGACGGAAAATTCTCCAAGGCTGGTGTGCCTTGTAGGGCAGGGGCTTGCTCCTGCCGCTTCTATAAGCAAAAACCGTACAAAACGGCGGGAGTGAACCCCCGCCCTACCCCCACAAGAAAGGATCGACTATGGAAAATATACATTCCCGCACTCTTGCCCTGATCGGGGAGGAGGCGATGACAAGACTCCACGGTGCCCGCGTGGCCGTATTCGGTCTGGGCGGTGTGGGCAGTTATATTGCGGAAGCCCTGGCCCGCGCCGGGGTGGGTTCCCTGTTGCTCATCGACGGGGATGAGATCGCTCCCTCCAATCTGAATCGGCAGCTGTTTGCCACCGCCGACACGGTGGGTATGCGGAAAACCGATGCCGCACGGGAGCGGATCCGCCTGGTGGCACCGGAGTGCCGGGTGGAAACGTACGATTTGTTCTATCTCCCCGAGGTGGCGGATCAAATTCCCTTTGAGGGGCTGTCCTACGTGGCGGATGCCATCGACACCGTATCCGCCAAGCTGGAGATTATCGCCCGGGCCAAGGCCGCGGGTGTTCCCGTGATCGCCTCCATGGGTACGGGCAACAAGCTCCATCCCGAACTATTCGAGATCACGGATATATCGAAAACCTCCGTTTGTCCTCTCGCTCGCGTTATGCGGCGGGAATTAAAGAACCGGGGCATCTCCCGCGTAAAGGTGCTCTACTCCAAGGAAGAGCCCCGCCCCTCTCCCCTTCTCCCCGAGGGAGAATCCGCAAGACGGAGCATCCCCGCCAGCATCTCCTTCGTTCCCGCCACGGCAGGTCTGATGATCGCCGGGGAGATCGTGCGGGACATCACGGGCGTTAAGTAAATTCTTAAAATTTCTTAATCCCCATTTTGTTTGCAAAATCGACATAATTTGGGTATATACTGTACATCAACGACAAAAAGGAGGCCGCCATGCGCATAGGAAACACGGAAATCAAAAACGGGCTTTGCCTTGCCCCCATGGCCGGCTTCACCGATCTGCCCATGCGGCGTCAATGCCGCCGGTTTGGGGCAGAATACACCGTCACGGAGATGGTATCCGCCGCGGCACTTTGCTACGGCGATTTGAAAACCGCTGATCTGGCCTATCTGACGGAGGAGGACGCGCCCTGCGCGATCCAGCTTTTCGGTCACGATCCCGTGCAGATGGCGCGGGCGGTTACGATGATGGCCTCGGGAGAATATGCAGGCAGC
>JBGVJO010000066.1:0-1658 GCA_045129535.1 Eubacteriales bacterium | reverse complement strand
CACCAGAGAGCAGATGTACCGCCCCGGTGTGGATCTGGATATAATCGCCGCCGTGCGGGATGCGCTGCCCCCACATATTCCCGTGATCGGGAACGGGGACGTATGTGACGCGGAATCCTACCGGGAAATGATCGCCCGCACGGGGTGCGACGGTGTGGCCATCGGCCGTGCCGCTCTCGGCAATCCCTGGGTGTTTGAGGAGATCCGCTGTGCTCTGAGTGGTGAAACGTTCACACCTCCCACGGAGGCGGACCGCCGCCGGGAAGCCATGGTCCTGGCACGGGATATCGTAGGTGAGCACGGTGACAGTGCCGCAGCAAGGGAATGTCGTGGCCGCGTGGCCCATTTTCTCACGGGTGTGCGGGGTGCCGCCGCCATGCGGGGACGGATTCACGGAGCGGAATCCCTCACAGAGATCGAGGAGATTCTCGCCCAATCCTTGGGAGAATAAATTTATTTTTCCCTCCCTGTAATAATTTGCAATTTCATTCGTTTACATTATAGATACAGAAATCACGGGAAAGGAGGATGCGTATGATTACCAAGACGCCGGAGGAAAGAAAGCAGGCGTCCGTGGAGGATCTGTCTCTGGCCAGACAGGCCGCCGCGGGAAACGACGACGCGTTCTCCGTCATCGTGGATCGGTACAGCCGCCTGGTATACAACGTGGCGCTTCGATCCGTATCCTCCCCCGAGGATGCGGCGGATATCTCCCAGGACACGTTCCTCAAGGCCTGGCGCTCCATCGGCTCCTTCCGGGGCGATTGTGCGCTGAGCACCTGGCTGTGCCGCATCGCCCTGAACTGCTGTTGTGACCACGCCCGCTCTGCCAAGCGGCATCGGGTTCTGTCCCTCACCGTCCGGGAGGAGGATGAGGAATCCAAAGTGCTGGATATCCCCGACACGGACGTGACGGCTATGCCGGAGGAGGAATTGACCAGACAGACGGAGATTGCCGCCGTCCGTGCAGCCATCGATGCCTTGCCCGAGGATCAGAAAATGATCATCACCATGCGGGACATCACCGGTCTTTCCTACGCGGAGATCGCAGAGGCGCTGGGGTTGGAAATGGGTACGGTGAAGAGCCGTATCAACCGGGCGCGAGGAAACGTAAAAAAATTTTTGATCGAGCGGAACCTTTTTACATAACCGCCGTCCAATACACAGAACAAAGATAATTTCCAAGTGGGGATATGATGAAAAGTAATTTTGATGCGGAGTTACAGAATAATTCCGCCCCGGTAAATGAATACGATACAACGGATGCCCGCATCCGCGAGCTGACGGCGGCGCTGGCCGCCGACGTTCCCGCCGGTTTTACCTCCCGCGTGATGGGCGAGATCCGTGCACAAAGACGGCGCGCCGCTTTCCGCCACCGCATCCTGCGCTTCGGCAGTGCCGCCGTGGCCGCCCTCGTGATCATCCCGATGGCCGCCATTATGGTGCCGGCCATGATCCGCTCCGAGAAAAATCTGGACGCCATTCCTGGTATGCAGGATTCGGTACTGTACGATACCGTGGATGAACAATCCGGTGACGTTCGGTATAAGAATCCCACCGTGGGCGACGCCGACAGCGCAGATGCGTCTGCAAACGGCATTATGACCACCTCAGCTCCCGCCGAGGAGGCACCCGTCCCGCAAACGGAATCCGTTCCG
>JBGVJO010000065.1:0-3981 GCA_045129535.1 Eubacteriales bacterium | reverse complement strand
TTTACGGGAGATATTGCGGTGCAGCTGGGCGAGGACTCCTTCACGATCGAGGCAAGCTACTACGAGGATCTGCACCTCTCTTACGCGGATATCGATTCCGTAGAATATCGTACCGCCGACGATCCCGGTGAGCGGGTGAGCGGCTTCGGCACGCCCCGATTGCTGATGGGATGGTTCCGTAACGAGGAGTTTGGGAATTACACCCGTTATTCGTACGCTTCCGCCGACGCCTGCGTGGTGATCCGATCGGATGGCAAAACCCTTGTGATCGGCCTGGAGGATGCGGCGGAAACAAAGGCGCTTTACGAATCTTTGATGGAGAAAGTGGGTGGCTGATATGATCGAAGAAAAAATCATCGTGGGAGAGGGTACACAGTATCCCTTGCAGGGATGCCTGACACTGCCCTCCCAGGCAACGGAGCCCGTGCCTGCTGTGGTGTTCGTCCATGGCTCCGGCTCCAGCAATATGGATGAAAAGGTGGGCAAACTGACTCCCTTCCGGGATCTGGCTCACGGCTTGGCCGCCCACGGAATCGCATCCGTTCGCTACGATAAGCGTACCTTTGCCCATGCCATCAAGCTGTTGCGGGATAAATCCCTGACGGTTACGGTAAAGGAAGAAACCATCGAGGACGCGATTTTGGCCACGGAGCTTCTTCGTAAGGATCCCCGGATTGATCCTCATAAGGTGTTCATCATCGGCCACAGTATGGGCGCTATGCTGGCGCCCCGTATCGAGGCGGAGGGCGGAAACTATCGCGGGTTGATCCTTCTGGCAGGCACACCGCGCCGCCTGGAGGAGGTTCTGATCGAGCAGAATCATAAAGCCCTGGCCGAAATGAAGGGGCTGCTTCGCCGTCTTGTGGAGAAGCAGATAAAGAAGCTCAACGGTGCCTTTGACGGCTTGTACGAGATGTCCGACGAGGAAGCCAAGGCCAAAAAGATGGGCGGCGGCGTTACCTTGTACTATTTCAAGGAAATGGGCGATCCCCCGGTGGAATTCTATCTGCGATCGCTTACAAAGCCCATCCTCGTGATGCAGGGGGAGAAGGATTTCCAGGTGGGGGCCGACACGGATTTCCGGCTGTACAAGGAAATCCTGGCGGATCATCCGGATGCAAGTTGTATCCTCTATGAGAATCTGAATCACGCCTTTGTGCCCTCCGTGTACGGCAGTATTTCCAAAGCGAAGCAGGAATACAGCATCGAGCAGCACATCGGCGAAAACGTGATTGCCGATATTGCCCGATGGATCTTGCGGGTATCCGAGACGTAAGGGGTGTACGTAGTGAAAAGGCTCCGCCTTCTGGCGGGGCCTTTTGTGTTTCGTTTTAGCGGGAAGAGTGGCGTATTATATTTACAAAACGCGAATATTTTGCTATAATGTACGCAGTTATTCAATGAATCGAGGACCCTTTATGAAAACGAAAAATACCGCATCCGTTCGCTGGCTGTATCTGGCCGTCGGCACGCTTACTATGCTGTTCGCCGGCATTCTCTACGCCTGGTCCATTCTGAAAACGCCGCTGGCGACGGAATTTGGCTGGGATACGTCCGCGTTGGCCTTGAATTTCACTTTAACTATGTGCTGCTTCTGCCTGGGCGGATTTTTCGGCAGTCAGATTTCCCGGAAGATCGGTGCGCCGCTGAGCATTGTTATCGCGGGTGTTCTTGCCGGTGCGGGATTTATCCTGACGGGACTGCTTACGGGCAGCGTGTATCTTTTGTACGTTACTTACGCCGTTTTGGCCGGCTTGGGCATCGGCGTTGCCTACAACGTGATTATCTCCACCGTGAACGCTTGGTTCCCCGACAAGCGGGGCTTGTCCTCGGGATGTCTGCTGATGGGCTTCGGTGCCAGCAGCCTTTTGTTCGGTACGGTTTTGGATAAGCTGTTCACCGCCGAAGGATTCGGCTGGCGCAAGACCTACGTGCTCTTCGGCGTAGCCGTGACCCTGTGTCTTTTGATCGCGGGACTGATTATCCGCCGTCCCGGTGCGGACCTGCAGCTTCCCGCACCGAAGAAATCCGCCGCCGTGCGGCAGGAGCAATTTGAGGTGAAGGATTTTACCACCGTGCAGATGGTGCGCCGCCTTTCCTTCTGGATGGCGTTCGTGTGCCTTTCCTGCCTGGCGGCCGTCGGTAATACAGTGATCAGCTTCGCCCGGGATCTGGCTCTTTCCGTGGAAGCAAGCGCTTCTCTGGCCACCACCCTGGTGGGCGTGCTGGCCGTGTGCAACGGCCTGGGACGGATCATCACCGGTGCGGTGTTTGATCAATTCGGCCGCCGTGTGACGATGATTGGCGCCAATGTGATCACAATCCTCTCAGCAGGCTTGACACTGCTGGCGGTGTCTGTCCACTCTTTGCCTTTGTGCATCGTCGGCTTGTGCCTGACCGGTATGTCCTACGGTGCCACACCTACGGTGTGCTCCGCCTTCGTGTCCGCCTTCTACGGACAGAAGCATTTTGCCACCAATTACAGCATCATTAATTTCACCCTGATGGCGGCGTCCTTTATCGCCACCGCATGCAACGCCCTGCTGGCATCATCGGGTGCGTACGTGGCGCCCTTTGCCCTTCTGCTCACGCTGGCGTGCGGCGCTCTGGTTTTGAATCTGTGTATCCGCCGTCCGTAATTGTATCGGAAAGGAATCTGTGTGATGGATTGGACGGAAGCTCTTGTCTATGCGATGATCGTTCTTTTGGTGGTGGGAACGCCTGCTTTGTTTATTGGAATATACTGCCGTGCAAATGTCAGGCGTAAATGGGAGATGGCCGCTATGCCGGAATCGGACGATTTGCCCGAGCCGGAGCTGGTGCCTGCCCGCGTGGTGGCTACTCACGTTCACCGTTTTTGGACGGGCAGTCGTAAAATGAAAGTCTTCAACGAAGAGTTTCAAGTGACATTCCAACTGGAGAGCGGCGAGGAGATCGTCTGCTGCGTGCCCAAGGAAACGTACTATGCCATACACGAGGGCGACTGTGGGAGGCTTCTGCACGTGAATGGAAACTTTTTGGATTTCGGTGAGGGTAAGGAATGCGATACAACCATGTGATCGAGGGCACGTTTCTTTCGCGGCCCAATCGCTTCATCGCCCACGTGGAGGTGGACGGAAAAAACGAAACGGTCCACGTGAAAAACACCGGACGATGCAGGGAATTGCTTCTTCCCGGCTGTACGGTGTACCTGGCCGTGTCCGACAATCCCGCACGAAAAACGAAATACGATCTGATCGCCGTAGATAAACACCGCCCCGACGGGACGGTGTGGCGCATCAATATGGATTCCCAGGCCCCCAATGAGGCGGCAGCCGAATGGCTTCCCCACAGCGGGCTGTTTTCCGACGCGGCGGTGATCCGCCGTGAGGTTACCCATAAGGGATCCCGCTTTGATTTCTATATCGAGGATGGGGACAGAAAAGCCTTTCTTGAGGTGAAGGGATGCACCCTGGAGCACGACGGCATAGCCAAATTCCCCGACGCGCCCACGGAGCGTGGCGTTAAACATTTGCGGGAGCTGACAGCCTGCCCGGAGGAAGGATACGAGGCCTACGTGCTGATCGTCATACAGATGAAAGGGGTACGTGTCTTTTCTCCCAACGCCGTGACCGATCCCGCCTTTGCCGATGCAATGCGGCAGGCGGCATCGAGCGGTGTCCGCGTTCTTGCCGTCGACTGCCTCGTGGGCAGTGATGAAATGCACATCGACGCCCCCGTGATAGTGGATTTGACAGATAGGAGATAAACTGTGATAAAAATCATGTTCGTCTGCCACGGCAGGATTTACCGGGCATGATAAAAAGTCTCATATCGTCTCATAAGCCCCGTTTTTAAGCTTTTTTTGTGTTTCGATCTCAAATTTACCAAAGATTTACCAATATTTCTGGAGAGTCAGACTTGCGATTCTAACACCAGAATAAGGAGATCAATACTATGACTGAGATGAAGAAACACATTTATGATGAGAACAATGGCCTT
>JBGVJO010000064.1:0-1116 GCA_045129535.1 Eubacteriales bacterium | reverse complement strand
GACGTCCATCTCCTCACCGGTGGCACACAAACAAACATGATCGTCATCGATGCGCTTTTGGGCGCCTGCGAGGGTGTTATAAGTGCCGACACCGGCCATATACAGTGCCACGAGGCAGGTGCTGTCGAATCCTGTGGCCGTAAGATCCTTCCTCTTCCCCACGATCAGGGAAAGATACGCGCGGACGTTTTGCTGAAATATTTGGACAAATTTTATAAGGATTCCAGCTACACGCACATGGTGTATCCCGGTATGGTGTACATCTCTCACCCCACGGAATACGGCACGCTGTATTCGCTGGACGAGTTGCGCGCACTTTCCCGGGTGTGCAATCAGTACGAAATTCCGTTATTCATGGACGGTGCCCGCCTTGGATACGGACTTATGAGCCACGGCACCGACGTAACGCTGAAGGACGTTGCCGACCTTTGCGACGTTTTCTATATCGGCGGCACGAAGGTGGGTGCTCTGTGCGGCGAGGCAGTTGTATTCCCTCGCCGTGAAGCGCCTAAACATTTCTTTACCTTCATCAAACAGCACGGCGCGCTCCTGGCAAAAGGCAGACTCCTCGGCGTGCAGTTTGACGCGCTCTTTACGGATGATCTCTATTTCCGCATCAGCCGCCACGCCATCGAGATGGCGGATCGTATCCGTGATGCACTGTCGGCAAAAGGTTATGAGTTCTTTCTGCCCACAGTGACAAATCAAATATTCGTTGTATTGAATGATGCACAGCTGAAAAAGCTTACAGATTCCATATCCTGCAGCATCTGGGAGCATCTGGATGACGGTCGAACGGTGATTCGGATCGCCACGAGCTGGGCAACGACAGAGGAGAACGTAAATACACTGATCGATTTGCTCTGAGCGTCACGCGCTGATGGTGAATATATGCAGCATACGGGCAAACAAGCCCCAAAAGCTGATTTTATCCACCGATTCCGTCGCGATAACGTCGCACTCGTCAATAACTGCATCCCCGCATCGGTATACAACTTTCCCGATAACGTCTCCCGCGGCAATCGGCGCGGCAATCGTGTCCGGCAACTCCACCGTGTACGTCACGTTTTTCTCACTTCCCTTTTTCATAAGACGGGAATAGTCCCCATACATTAC
>JBGVJO010000063.1:0-1163 GCA_045129535.1 Eubacteriales bacterium | reverse complement strand
AGACCTCCATTCGTCCCGGTTTCCGTTCTTCCTATGTGGACGGAACTGCCCCGGAATATTCTGAGGCAGAATGGGAAATTCTCATCGGCGTATGTGAAAACAGAGAAGAGTGTGCCGATGCGGCGAAATCCGTTCGTGTTTCCGACTACGGCTATAAGCTTGTAGATAAGAAGATCGTGTTCTACGGCGCAACGGACGAGTCCGTCATAAACGCTATCCACGCCTTTACCGAGAAGGTTGTAAACAAATGCGATAATGAAACCTTCTACTCGTATAAAATGGACTATATGTACGAGGCATCGTACGAAATCAGCAGCGTAACCTTGAACGGTACAGCCATTTACGAATACGGCATCGTATACCCCAACAAGGGCGTTCTGTATGAAGGTAAAGAGGCAGAGCGGTTGGCACAAGCAATTACCGATAAAACCGGATATATTCTGACAGTTACATCGGATAAGTCCGTTGATGCCGAAGCCTGCAAATGGATCAGTGTCGGTGCCACGAAGATCGCGGCCGGTGCAGATACCGCTTCTATGGACAACGGTGAATTTACGATCTCCGTGGATGCCGCAGGGAACGTTGTTCTTACCACCGGTAGTGTGAGCGGATGCGTCGGCGGAGCCGAGAAGCTTATCACTATGCTCACAACAGGCGGAGAGTCTGTGAGCGCCGATATTACCGAGGTCATCGAGGGCAAGCATGATATGTCTCAGATGACCATTATGAGCTTCAACATCCTCACCACAAAGCCCGACGAAGCCCGCATCAACCGCGTTGTACAGACCATCCTTAGTGCAGATCCTGATACCTTTGGTCTGCAGGAAGCATCTCCTTACTGGATTGACGTATTGAAATCCCGCTTGAAGGATACCTATGCCTATGTGGGTGAAGGCCGTGATGGCGGTCATAACGGCGAATACAGCTGCGTATTCTACAAGAAAGACAAGTTTGAAGTGCTAGACAGCCACACGTATTGGCTCTCCGAAACGCCGGACGTCGTATCCTGGCATCCCGATACTGCTTATATCCGTATAATGACCTATGCAAAGCTTCGTGATAAGAATACCGGCAAAGTATTCACCCACGTGAATACGCACCTGGATAACGAGAGCAGAGAAGCCCGCATATTCCAGGCGTCTGTCCTGATGAATTTTACGGCG
>JBGVJO010000062.1:0-1797 GCA_045129535.1 Eubacteriales bacterium | reverse complement strand
TGCGGGATCATATCGGTGAGGGCGAACCGCTTAAGCTGGAGACTACGCCTTCCGTCATTCTAGTTATCGGCGTGAACGGCGTGGGCAAGACCACGTCCATCGGTAAGATTTCTGCCCATCTCAAGAGCCAGGGCAAGAAGGTCATCGTGGCCGCCGCGGATACGTTCCGCGCCGCCGCCATCGATCAGTTGGCCGTGTGGTGCGACCGGGCCGGCGTGGATCTGATCCGCCAGAACGAGGGCGGCGATCCGGCAGCCGTAGTGTTTGACGCCGCCAGTGCCGCCAAGAAGCGTGGCGCCGACGTGCTGATCATCGACACGGCCGGACGTCTTCACAACAAAAAGAACCTGATGGATGAGCTGGCGAAGATCGACCGCGTGATCGAAAGAGAATTGCCCGGCACGTCCCGCGAGACCATGCTGGTGCTGGATTCCACCACGGGACAGAATGCGGTGATCCAGGCCAAGGAATTTATGCAGGCTGCCAAGATCACCGGACTGATTCTGACCAAGCTGGACGGAACGGCCAAGGGCGGTGCTGTGTTCTCCATCAAGAAAATGCTGGGTATTCCGGTGAAGTTCATCGGCGTGGGCGAGCAGATGGAAGATATGCAGCCCTTTGATTCTGCGATGTTCGTGGACGCGCTGTTTGAGGGCGACGAGGACGGGGAGAGTCTTGTATGAAAATCGTACTTGCTTCCCGAAACGCCAAAAAAATCAGAGAACTGGAAACATTATTGGCACAGCATTCGTCTATGCATATAGAGGTTTTGTCCCTCGACGATATCGGGTATACCGAGGAAATCGTGGAGGACGGCACCTCCTTTGAGGAAAATGCGTGGATCAAAGCCGCCACTCCCGCCGCTATGGGATATATCGGTATCGCCGACGATTCCGGATTGAGTGTGGACGCGCTGGGCGGCGCTCCCGGCATTTACTCCGCCCGTTACGGCGGAGAGGGAACGAATGATGCCAAAAACAATGAAAAGCTTCTCGCGGAAATGAATGAGGTTCCCGATGAGGGACGAGGCGCTGCCTTCGTCTCTGCGGTGGCCTGCGTGTTTCCCCGGGAATGCGACGTGGAGATTCCCGAGGAAGTCCGCACCGAAAAGAACGGTCTTTCCGGATTTGTGGTTCGCGGAGAGTGCCGCGGAACGATTCTGCGGGAAACCCGGGGCTGTGACGGCTTCGGCTATGACCCCTTGTTTTACGTTTCCGAGAAGGGATGCACCTTTGCGGAACTTTCCTCTGAGGAAAAAAATGCCATCAGCCATCGCGGCGTGGCAATGCGGGCTTTTTGCCGCCAATTTTTAAGTTTGTTTGAGAATTGAGGATTACGTATGCTGAGTAGCAAACAGAGAGCGTTTCTGCGCTCTATGGCAAATACAATGGATCCCATCATGCAGGTGGGAAAGAGCGGCGTGGGCGAGGAATTGATCACCTCCGTGGACAACGCTTTGGAGGCAAGAGAGCTGATTAAGATGTCCGCCCTCGAAACCGCACCGGTTACCGCCCGTGAGGCGGCGGATGAACTGGCAGAGGCCACCGGCGCCGACGTGGTAGCCGTGGTAGGCCGTCGGTTCGTGTTGTACCGCCCCTCCAAAAAGAAGAAAAAGATCGAGCTCCCCAAGTGATTTTCAGCCTCTGAGGAGAATCATTGAATCAAAAGTAAGGGTTGTTTCATGGAGATTACAATTCAGCCGGATGACTTGCGCGCATTGCGCGAGCGCATCAAGCCGTACCTGAAGGAAAAACGGTACAGCCATACCCTGGAGGTGGAGGAGGAAGCCGCCCGCAT
>JBGVJO010000061.1:0-3956 GCA_045129535.1 Eubacteriales bacterium | reverse complement strand
GTCCAGTCCTCGTCGGTCATAGTTTCCGCCGAGGCAAACGCGGTGGATACGAAGGAAGAAAGCAGCATAAGCACGCTGAGAAGCAGCGCCCCCCAGCGGCGAATCGGATGTTTCATGGGAAATCTCCTCATCAAATATAATCGTTACCCGTTCAGTATAACAGACCGCAAAATCTTTTGCAAGAGTAAAAACAAAATCCCGGTGCAAAAGCACCGGGATTTTGTTAAGCGAGGTCAATCGTCCAGATGGGCGCTCTGCTCTGCTTCGATCGCAGGATCGTAGGAGAGAATGGGCGCTTCGTCTTTGTTCTTGATCTTGCGGTTGATGTAGTTGTTGGTGATCTTGATAACCAACGGGAACATCACCACAACGCCGATCAGGTTGGGGATCATCATCAGACCGTTGAAGGTATCGGACAGATCCCATGCCAGGGAGGAGGTCATCACCGCACCGAACAGGATGGTGGTGATGTGGATCAGCTTGAAGATGAAGGTAGTCTTGGTGCCGAACAGGTACTCCCACGCCTTGGAGCCGTAGTGGGACCAGCCGAGAACGGTGGTGAAGGCGAAGAGGAACATGGCGATGGCGATGAACTTCTCGCCGATATCGCCCCAGGAGAACACCTGATTGAAGGCGCCGGCTACCAGGGTCGCATCGGTGTATCCTTCCAGGATGGCGCCGGTTTCCAGATTGTATGCACCGGAGGTGAGAAGCACCAGAGCCGTCATGGTGCAAACGATCATCGTATCAGCGAATACCTCGAAGATACCCCACATACCCTGCTTCACGGGCTCTTTGATGTTGGAGTTGGAGTGTACCATAACGGAAGAACCGAGACCGGCCTCGTTGGAGAACACGCCGCGCTTGAAGCCCTGGGTCATGGCCGTCTTTACAGCTTCACCGGCAATAGCGCCCACGGCCGCGATGGGAGTGAATGCGTTGACAAAGATGGCCTTGAAGGCGGGCAGGATAGCGTCGTAATGGATGCCAATAATAACGATGCTGCCGCAAATGAAGAGAACCACCATAAAGGGAACCAGTTTCTCTGCCACGTTGGCGATACGCTTCAGACCGCCCAGGGTGATGAGAGCGGTGAGAGCCATGATCACGGCGCCCAGGAGCACGTTATAGAGGCTGGAGCCCATCACAGGGATAGCGGAGAGGGCCTGTACATCAAAGGCATTGGCTACGTTGGCAACGATCTTATTGACCTGACCCATGGAGCCGATACCGAAGGAAGCCAAAAGCGTGAAGACACAGAACAGGATCGCCAAAATCTTCGCGGGGATCTTCATACCCTTCTTCTTGCCCAGACCGTCGGTGATGTAGTACATGGCACCGCCGGACCACTCGCCCTTCGCATTGCGGCGGCGGAAGTACATACCCAGCACGTTTTCGGAGTAGTTGGTCATCATACCGAAGAAGGCTGCCACCCACATCCAGAACACGGCACCCGCGCCGCCCAGGCAGATAGCGGTGGCAACACCGGCGATATTACCGGTACCGACCGTGGCGGCCAGAGCGGTACACAGGGCCTGGAAGGGGGAGATGGTTCCCTTTTCCTTGCTGTGGCCGATGACCTTCTTGGTGAACAGGCTGCCGATGGTGGATTTCCACCAATGGGCCAGATGAGACACCTGGAACACTTTGGTACCCAGAGTCACGATGATACCGGTACCGATCAGCAGAGTCAGGCCGGGGATACCCCAGATCCTGTCGTTGATATACGTATTGATTTCTGTGATTCTTTCGAGTAACACGACGTACTCCTCCTTGAGAAAAATAAAAAATGCGGTTCGCGCAAAACGCAAACCGCCAATACAAACAAATACAGAAAGATAAAGTAGTAACTTTACAGTGTTGACTTTGTCCTTTTGCCTGAGAGATTAGCGTAAAATCGCGTTGCACCTTCGGCACTCAATTGAATGAGCTTCTCCAAAGTTATGTCGGTCGGCAGTCCTCATCCTTACGGACACCTGAGAGCGTTACTCCTTCGGCAGCTTTCGCTATTTCCTGCAGACGTCATACATAAATATTCAATTTTTCATTATTATACTACCAATATTCGCATATTGCAATAGTTTTTCACAAAAAATGTGGATTTTGTTCATTTTTCACACATTTTTTCCATAACCAACCAGCCTTTTACTTCACTGTGGCCAATTCATCCTCCGTTTTTCCCCGATTCCGCCGTGACGACGCTTTGGCTATGCACCGCACCAGCCCCAAATACAGAACGATCAGAGGGATCGCGGCGTACATATACCAATAGGGATGGGGGATGATCCGCCAGAACAGCTCGAGCAGAGGATTCCCCTCGGAGGACAAAGAGTACATATAATTGATCCGTGCGATCTCGCCGAAATAGTTGAGGATTCCGTTGGCCTGCACGTATCGGTTCAATGCCAGATTGGCGAAGTGGACCAGGGTGTAGATCCCCATGGTGAGCGCCACGGTGATGGGGGTCGTGCGGAAATCGAAGCGGATCAGTCCCGTGGTGAAGAGGAGCACGGGAACAGCCACCTCCAAGGTATGGGGGATATAAAAGAAGAAAAAGGTGGAGGAGGGGATCAAAAACTCCGCCTGCCCCGTATTGACGATCACGGACAGGGCCGCCCCCAGGCACCAAAGCAGCGTAAGGGAGCCGAGGGCCCGGTTCTTACTCAACACCGTGGCAGGCAGGAGCAGGGCGTTGATGGAGCACATATGTAAGGGGAGGTATTCCAGGGGGAATCCCCACATAAGCAGATTGAAAAGGATGGCGGCGATGCCGGCGAAGGAGAGCACGAACAACGTGGCGGTCTGTGCTTTGGGGGAGCATATCCGCAGAAGAAAATGGAGTCCCACGATCACGGCCACGCTGAGGAATAGTGTAGCGATATGCTGGGGAGTAAAGGTGCCCCAGGGCATGCGATCATCTCCTTTCGACCCGGGATGGATTGGGTACAGTATAGCACATATGCGGAAGATTGGCAAGAGAGAAGAAAAAAGACACCCGACGGGTGTCTTTTTGGGGAGAAGCTCACGTCATAGGCAGGGAACTCCCATATTATTCAAGAAGGCACTGGACATACTCCGACTCCGTATCGGAGAGCATAAGGAACCGGCCGTCGTCCTTCTTTTGCAGGATACCGCATCCGTCCCGGGCAACAGCGAAGACCGCACCGCCCACGTGAAAGGCCAGATCCTCTCCGAATCCGCAGGAGGGGGTATCGGCCATGGCCCATTTTCCGTCCAAAATGGAAACGATTTCGGCGTCTTCTTCCTCACTCAGGTGCATATCATAGACCGTGCCGTCTTCATTTATACAATACAAATTTACGGATGCACCGTCACGGACACGCACGGGGCCGCATCCGCACAACAGAAGTAAAGACAGCGTGAATGCAAGAAGTAACGGGAGTAGATGTTTCATAGTAAATCCTCCTGTACAAAACGGGTTTTATATTCATAGGATGCCTGTATATCTGCGAGAGCGGCGCTTTCCGTGGCGTACACACCCCAATGTTGCTGGCTTTCCTCCCACCATCCCGGCAGTTGATTGTGTGTGTATATATACTCCCACTCTTCCTCATCCGCCGCAGAAACAATTTCGTACCGAACGGTGTAGTGCCCTTTCTTGCTTTTCAAAATAACAAACCGCTCCGTCTTATCGGCTGAGTATAAAACGCGGGTGACCTTATCCCGAAAGCGGGGAGGTTGATGCTGCATCATCTCCACAATTTCTTCCCACGAAGGCATGGGGGGGATGGGCGCGGCAACATGCATATCCCGTGCCGGAACAGGCAATCCGGACGTTTCCGCCTTTTTGCCCCCGAACAATCTTTGAAAAAATGCACATATGCATTTCATCGTAACAATCACCTCAGTTCATTATACCATACGCCGTGGGACGGTGCAAGAGGGAAATGCATGCAAAGGGGGAGGCAGGAACCATCTCAAACGCCGAAGTTTCC
>JBGVJO010000060.1:0-2306 GCA_045129535.1 Eubacteriales bacterium | reverse complement strand
TCTGCCTTCAGGGAGATTCCGGGGCTGGAGGAGGAGGTCATAACGCGCATACCGGTGGAGGCAACGCCGTAAACCATATTGATAGCGGCTACTTCACTCTCCGCCTGCAAAAACGTTCCGCCGATCTTGGGCATTTTCTTCGCCATATAGGCGGCAATCTCCGTCTGAGGAGTGATCGGATAACCGAAATAATGACGGCAACCGGCAAGGATCGCTGCTTCCGCGATGGCCTCGTTGCCTTTCATAAGTACTTTTTCTGCCATTCTGTCCACTTACCTTTCTACCTTAATTACGCAATCCGGGCACATCATCGCACAGGACGCGCATCCAACGCACGCGGATTCATCCGTGATCTCTGCAGGGTGGTGACCTTTTTTATTGATCTTATCCTGTGCCAGGCGAAGAAGCTTTTTGGGACAAGCATCCACGCACAAGCCGCAACCTTTACAGATGTCCGTTTTGAATGTAAGTTTTGCCATTTTTATCACCTCGTTACGTAATAGCAAATTTATGGGCTAATCCTTGGGACTTTGCTTTTATAGAATTTTCCGCTGAAGCTGCAGGGGGAACAGATTCGGAATCTTCCCTGCCAGCTCCTCATACAAATCCGCTTTCACCGTCGTCATCACTACGGGGATTCCCATAGCGGAGGCAACGTCTTCCGCGTATTGGAGGGATGCCGCCACGTCCTCCGGCGCGGTTTCCTCTCCCAGATTGGAATTGTTTACAATTCCGGTAAAGGGGATTCGACTGGCCGCTTCGATCTCCCGAAGCACCTCCACCGTGGACTCCACGTCGGGGGTCAGCGGGCGGTATTTATTGATCACCGTCAGCATCTCGTAATCGTTTTCCTCAAGAATGGCGGATGCAAGCCGTCCGAGGACGATAGCACCGCTGTCATCCCCACCGATATCGAGAATCATCTTCGTATCCCGGTCCTCGGTGATACGGTACAGATTCTCCGGCAGGGCGGGAATATCCAGATTCGTATTGGCATATCGGGAGCAGATCAGCTCGATACCCGCTTTCTCAAACTCCCCTTCACTGTCCTTGGTACGGAAGTAGGGATTGACGATATCCAGATCCGCTACGGCCACTTTGGGGCACTGCCGTTTCAGATCCATCGCCATATTGACAGCGCAATTGGTCTTTCCCGTTCCATAATGGCCGCACAGTATGGTAAGTCGCTTATACTCCATGAGAATCACCTCACAGCTTATTTCGCTGAATCTTACCGCTGACGGTCTTAGGCAGGGATTCGCGGAACTCGACGATTCTGGGGTACTTATAGGGCGCCGTGCGATCCTTGACGTACTGCTGGATTTCCTTCTTCAGATCATCCGTAGCCTCAGTGCCGTTTACCAGCACGATGCTGGCCTTAACGATCTGTCCGCGCACCTCATCGGGAACCGCGGAAACACCGCACTCCAGCACGTAGGGCAATTCCATGATAACGCTTTCGATCTCGAAGGGTCCGATGCGGTAGCCGGAGGATTTGATAACGTCGTCCACGCGGCCAACGTACCAGTAGAATCCGTCCTCATCCCGCCAAGCCACGTCGCCGGTGTGATAATATCCGTCGTGGAGCACCTCGGCCGTCTTTTCGGGATCGTTGTAGTACCCCATAAACAAGCCGCAAGGCATACCCTTTTCCACGTTGATAACGATCTCACCGGATTCACCGACGGCCACGGCGTCACCGTTTGCATCCATAAGGGATACGTCGTAGATGGGAGCGGGCTTGCCCATAGAACCGATCTTATGGGGGGCGCCGGTCATATTACCGATGATCATGGTACTCTCAGACTGGCCGAAGCCCTCCAGAATCTGAAGGCCCGTTGCCTTCTCAAACTGCCGGTATACCTCGGGGTTCAAGGCCTCACCGGCGGTAGTCATATGCTTAACCGAGGAGAAATCGTAATTGGAAAGATCCTGCTTGATCATCATGCGGAGCATGGTGGGCGGTGCACAGAAGGTTGTAATCTGATATTTCGCGAACATGGGCATAATATCCGATGCATCGAAACGGTCGAAGTCGTACACAAAGGTAGCCGCTTCGCACAGCCACTGGCCGTACAGCTTACCCCACATAGCCTTTGCCCATCCCGTATCGGAAATGGTGAAGTGCAATCCGTCAGGATCCACGTTGTGCCAATACTTGGCGGTATGGAAATGACCGAGGGCGTATTTGTAATTGTGGGCTGCGATCTTGGGATAGCCGGAGGTACCGGAGGTGAAATACATCAGCATCGTATCGTCGCCGCCGGGAGCATCCTCGCCGCGGAGATAATGGGTACTGTACAGTG
>JBGVJO010000059.1:0-2902 GCA_045129535.1 Eubacteriales bacterium | reverse complement strand
GGCCGTATGGCTGTGGAATTACGCTTTTTCAAATCCTACCAGCACGCCGCCTTTTTCGGCGTAAAAACTGCAAAGCCCCCGGAACGGATGGATCTCGATCTGCACGTTTTTGTATGCTTGCAGAATCAGTGCCTTCAGCTGCCGGGCGGCCGCCTCGTTCTGACAGTGACCGATGCTGATCTTCCCCGAGCGGAATCCCTGGGCGGCCAATTCGGTCACCAGAGTCTGCAGAGAGCGTGCCTCCCCACGGCACTTGTGCATGGGCTCCAGCGTGCCCTCGTCACTGGCTTTGCCCACGATGCAGATGCCGGCAATGCCCACCAGCTTTGCCACCAGAGGGGATACCCGCCCGTTATTGGCAAAGGTTTTCAGGGATTTCAGCATGAAGATCAATCCGGTCTTCTTCAAATAGCCGGTGATAAAGTCGCAGATATCCTCGTAGGACATGCCGTCGTCAATACATTCCTCCAGCTTTTCGATTACCAAAGTGATCTCGGGGCCGGCGGAGAGGGTGTCCAGCACGAATACCCGCTTTCCCTCGTTTTCCGTCTCGTAGATCTTCTTCGCGGAGCAGGCGGAATTATAACTGCCGGACAGACCGCTCGTGATGGTGACGCAAAAGATATCGTCCGCGTCGCCGAAGGCCGTCAGCCAGTCGCCGGTATTGGGACAGGAGGATTTGGATTTTCCTTTGTAGTGATCGAAGTGCTGCACCATGGCATCCACGTCCAGGGCGGGATCGTCTACGAACTCCCGCTCCGCGGTGATGATTTTCATGGGAGCGCAGGCGAAGGCGGTGTGCTTCAATCCAAACAGATCGCAGGATGAATCGGCAACGATTTTGATTTTTCTCATAGGTCTCTCCGGTTTTATCGGGAAGTAAGATGTTGACAAATCAATATCTTCCATAAAGGTATACCATAAACTTGTTGATTTGTCAACAAGTTTCGCTGTATTTTGCGTTTGGAAAGATGTAAACTTTCTTGCGTACAAGATAGGAAAAAGCCATACGGCATAGGCCGTATGGCTGTGGGGATTATCCGACATAGTTGTCTTCGAGTGCTTCCGTGCGCTTGGCCATCTTTCGCCGTCTCAGAGCGTCTGAAACGATAAAGGGCAGATGGATAAGAAGCAGCAAGATGCAGGCAATGGCCGCGAGCGTCAGGAAATAAACGCCCCAGCCGTTATGTAGATTCAGCAGTGGCAGATTTTCCATCGGCGGTACCCGCAAAAACAGGAAATTCGTTTCGTACTGCTCAAGCACGCTGTTCATAAGGAAGGCGAGGAGAGTGACGCCGAGAAGCAGTTTTAAATTGTTCCGATACGCCTTGAAGGAGAGATCCACCTTTTCCCTTACCGCAAGATAGATTCCGTAAAATACGAGCATGCCGTGAATGAGCATATATTGCCACACTCTCAAATGCGTAGGGTTTACTCCCTCCGTGGGGATCAGAAGCGCCATTGTTGCGCCGAGAAGAAGACAGGGAACCATAAAGCTCTTCAAGGTCGCGATTATCTTTTGGTTTGTGATCGAATTGACCAGTATGGTGGAATAAATCATAAGGGAACACAGGTGGAAGGAAAGCTGGGTTTGATCCAGGACGTATCCGCCAAATGCAGACTCTTTCATGGACAGGGACATATGGAAGATCTTAAGTACAATGAGAATCATCATGACTGCTCGGCCCACGGTGCGGTGGGACAGGGCAAACTTTTTTGTTGTGATCAGGGCAAGGGCGATCGTTATGCCGATAGCGCCCAGCCAGATGAAATGACCCAGGGAAAACATAGCTTCCTCCAAATCTGAAATTTCGGATTTCCGGTACTATTATATCACACATTGGGAGAAAATCAATGCGTGTCGGAAAAAAGAAAATTTCTTGCTATTCCATAAAGAGTTTGAGCACGTTGGTTATCCGCCATCTCTTTATCGTCTATGCAAACGAAAGAAAGCCATACGGTGGATGCCGTATGGCTTTTATGTGACGTGTGGCTGATTTAGATTGTGCGGCTGTTTTCGGGTCGTCGAGGCGCCGACCCCTACCGCAATGATGGGGGCACTTGATCGAGGGCTGTCGGGTGTTGTGCAGGCTTGGGAACGAAGTTTATGGAGTTAAAATGCATTTTCTTCTCCAATCAAACCCATAGCTACCTGCTCCGTGAGCATTTCACGCAGATATTTTTTATCTTTTGTGTTGTATTCCCAAACCTTTTCGCTACATACATAATGTTTATTGGGTTTATCGTCGATAATAGCTTTGCCATCAACAATTTTTATACTGTACCCATCTATTAGCACTCCGGGCCGGATATGCTTTTGTAGTAAATACGGTATATTTTCCTCTGTAGATACAAAATGGATGCGTACTTCCCACTCGCCTTCAATAATATCTCCGCCTAAACACCCACGCTTTTGACAAATCTCGCATTCTTTTGCGATTCCGTGATTCAAAATGCATTTGTCAAAATCTTCGAGTGCTAATCCAAAGTGGTATTCATTCACAACAACTAACGGTTTGTGCTCAAGTGTATAGCTAAAAAGCTCGTCTATTGTTATATGAAACAGCCGTGCTATTTGTGGAAGCAGAGTTATATCGGGATAACTTTCGTTATTTTCCCACTTGCTGACTGCGGCTTTGCTTACGCCAAGTATGTTGGCAACACCTTCTTGTGTTAAATCGCGTTCTTTTCTTTTTATTTTGATCTTCTCACCGATTTTCAGATTTGACATATTAACATTCCTCCAAGATAGTAGGTGCTCCGGAACGATTATATTATAACGTATATTTCACGGGATGTAAAGCGATAGTAGATATACTTTGTCAACTGCCAGTGGACTCTCGTTTCGTGAGTCTAAATCTATTCAAAATGCCTTTGCATCTATGGCTTCGTAAATAAATTT
>JBGVJO010000058.1:0-2260 GCA_045129535.1 Eubacteriales bacterium | reverse complement strand
ATGCGGAAGCAACGGCCAATGCAGAAGTCTGCATTGCGGGAGCGCGTAAGCTTATCGCAGGATAAAAATTAACGGTGGGACATCGTCTTATGTCCCACCGTGTTTTATTTTTCAAGATATTCGGAGAACAGAATCGAGCAGACTCCTATGGTTCTGTACTCGTCAAGGATGTACATTGCCTCCCGCTGATATCCCTCAAAGCTCATCCCCGCCTTTTCCATAACGCGGCGGCTCCTCTCATTACCGAGGATGAATTTCGCCTCAATTCGGTGAAGATTCAGCCCTCGGAAGCCGACGTCCATAATAGCCTGTACAGCCTCCAGCGCAATTCCCTGTCCCCAGTACGATGGATTCAGCACGTATCCGATCTCGGCGCTGTTGTGCTCGTAAGAGAAGGAGGTGAAGCCGCAAGTGCCGATCATCTTCTGATTCTCACGCAGAACCACAGCCCAATCGAAGAACTCTCCTGCACGGTAACGGGTGGCAACATATGCCAGATACCTCATCGTCCATGCGGGATTCGGATGCGGCTGCCACGTAAGAAAACGGGTCACGTTCGGATCGCAGGCATATTCGTACATATCCCGATAGTCGGTTTTTTTCAAGCGTCTCAGCAGCAGACGGGGCGTGGTGATTTCGGGCGGATCCCGAAAATATCTCTGGACAATATCTCGATTCATACAGTACCACAACTTCCGATTAGAATACAATCATTATATACTGTATTCCGTTTGTTTGCAAGGTATACAATATGTTTTCGAATTGTAAAATTCTCAAAAATAGGATTGAAGCAAATCGAATTATGTGGTATCATATAGTATATTGCGAATTCGGAGGAGTAATCAATGCAAAAGAAAATCGCGTGTATCGGCGCCGGTAATATGGGAGCCGCCATTTTGAGAGGAATGATTCAAAGTGGGAAATTCTCTCCGAATCAGATCACGATATTTGACACAGATACGGATAAATGTGCCGCCTTTGCGAAAGAAGGCTGCGCGGTAGCCGATTCCTCCGTGGATGCAGTTTCATCCGCGGACGTAATCCTTTTGGCGGTGAAGCCTCAGATCATCGATGCGGTCATGGCAGAGTTTGCCCACGTCAGCACAGGAAAACTGTTTATTTCCATTGCTGCCGGCGTAACCGTCGCCCGTTTGGAATCCGCTTTGCCCGGTGCATACGTTATCCGCGTAATGCCTAACACTCCTTTGCAGGTTGGCTGTGGTGTCAGCGCCCTTTGTCGCGGATGCGGTGTAAAAGACGATGACTATGCACTCGCCTGCGATATGTTTGCCTGCTCCGGCATGATCTTTGAGGCGGAGGAGAGACTTCTCAATCCCGTAACTGCCCTGACATCCAGTTCTATTGCCTATTTTGCCCGTTTTATTGGGGATATGTGCGCCTGGGGCCGCGCAAACGGGTTCACGGATGAAAAACAGCTTCTGGAGCTTGTCTGCCGATCCGCATCCGGTACGGCCGAGATGCTTATGAGAACGGATTTTGATCCGCACACTTTGGAAGTAGCCGTTACCTCCCCTAAGGGAACAACGGAGCGTGCTATGACTGTTTTCACCGAAAAAGATCTGACAAGGATTGTGTCCGACGCAATGGATGCCTGCCTTGCCCGCGCGAATGAGTTGTCCGGCAACTGATACACATATCTGGGGACAAGCGCGCATATAATCGAACCAAACGAATGATCGGGAGGTTCCTTTTATGGCTGAGTCGTCCTGCACCCGTAAAGTCGCTTTGGACCGTGCATTTTGCATCGCGCTTCTTTCGGTTGCCGTCAGTGTTGTTTCCGTGGTAATCGGGTATTATCTGGCTATCCGCTTCAGCGAGGCCGGATTCGGCGATATAGAAATTCGCGAGGTGAATCCGTATATCGGCTGCCAGTTGCTTCCGGAATGGATTTCCCGCGCTGCCGGTTTGTGCCGTCCGGTGCTTCTTCAAGCCCTCCTTCTTTGGATTGCTCCATACACAAAATTTGACGCTTATTTGACCGCAGCCGTTTTTGTCGATCGCGGTATTTCCCTGGGACTTTCCCTTCGTTTTTGCATTGCAGGTGCAGCGTGTGTGTCCGTTTCCCTGTTGCCCCTGTTTCACACGCTGGTAAGTGCTATCCTTATATTTTTTGCCTATTCCCTACGTGATTCCCACGCTGTGCGTCCTCTCAGGGATACGCTTGTACATTTTCTCATTGCAACCGGATTTTCATTTATTATCTATACGGTCACCCCTTGGATTCTATAAGAAAGGATCA
>JBGVJO010000057.1:0-1715 GCA_045129535.1 Eubacteriales bacterium | reverse complement strand
TGCGCCTTCGGCTCCTCGGTACCGGAGGTTATGGAAAACATGCGCCGATTGGATGCTAATTACTCCTTCTATATGCCGGAGCTTCCGTTATACAGCGGCGACTTATTCGATTACGAATATTTTATTACACATATTGATGAAATAAGCGAAGCCTATTCCCTTTTTGCAGACGAGCGGTCAAGAGCACTGTTCCGCGACGTTCTTCTCTATCGTTTGAGCGGGAAAGTTTGTTATCTTGAAGACACCGAGCCGTTTGACGTATCTTTGTCTACACTGTTGCGGGCAGATTCGGTTTACACAGCTCTCGACGGCGGAGCCTATAATGGCGATACCGCCAAGCAGATGCGGGCCGTCTTCCCAAATCTGGTGGAGTTGATTGCAGCCGAGCCGGATGCAAGAACCTTCAAAAAGCTGTCCGCCTATGCGGAAGAATCCGACGGCATCGTCCGCCCTGTAAATTGTGCTCTTAATGCCGTTGACGGTGCCTGCACGTTCTCTTCTTCCGGAAGCCGTGGATCCGGTCTTGCAGGAAAAAACATGCGTGCCAAGACCGTAGAGATACAGACACACACGGTGGACACGCTTTGTCGGGGCAAAAAAGTGGATTTTATAAAACTGGACATTGAGGGTGATGAGGCGGAGGCACTCACGGCCGCCGCGGATACCGTGCGGAGATCTTCTCCCGCACTGGCCGTGTCACTGTATCATCGAAGCGAAGATATTTTTGCACTCCCTTTGCAAGTGAGCCGTTTATGCGACAAAAATTACAAATATTATCTCCGGCGCGTCCCCTGCTTCCCTGCGTGGGATTTGATGCTATACGCTGTACCCGAAAGACTGGAAGCATAAGAAAACCCGTAATGCCCCGGCATTACGGGTTTATTTTTATTCATCCAGGAGAACTTCTCGGTTCGTTCCGTAAAAAATATCGTCCTTCTCCGCCAAGATGGAGCAAAGCTCCTCCATCTTCTCCCAGGAATCACCCAAATCAAACTCATAGGAATGTCCCCAGATGTAAAACACCTTCGGCGTATCCGGTTTTAGTGCAACAAACTCATGAGCAAGACGGAAAAGATTGTCCCAACCGCAGTTATGATATACCGTAGGACGGTATTCCAGCAAATTCTCCGTCTGCTGATCAAAGCTGTTGGTAGTAAGCAAGGTGCGGGCATAGCGGATACCCGTGTGCTCTTTCAGCAGCTGAATGACACGCTGATCGTAATTGGCTCCGCCATTGGGATAGGCCAGACCGACAACGTCATATCCCACGATTTCAGAGAGCGCCTTGCGGTCGTTTTCCACCTCCCGAATCACGTCCTCGTCAGACAGCTTCGGCAGCATGGCATGGGTCAAGGTGTGGGCCGCAATCTCATGTCCGCGGTATATGGAAGCAATCTCCGACGCGCGCGGTACAACCCGCGGAATGGTCGTGCCATGGAAGAAGAAGGCGGTGGCCGAGCCAAGCATATCGGAATTCAGATTGAACGTACCCTTGAGTCCGTATTTGTTGAAAATTTTTAACAGACGCTTGTCTTGAAACACGCCGTCGTCATAGCTGAACGTAAGTGCTTTCATTTTTCCGTGAAACATAGAAGCCTCCTCTGTTGCCCTGCAGAATTTTTTATCATTATAGCAAACAACGATCCGTCTGTCAATCCGTCGGCGCAGAAGTTAGGTAGCACGAGTGGCGGATTTTGGCATACAATACATTGAGG
>JBGVJO010000056.1:0-2673 GCA_045129535.1 Eubacteriales bacterium | reverse complement strand
GAGGGATCGATGATGTTGGGGATAATCATCATGATCTTCTGAATCTTTGCATCGATCTCGGTTACCAGTGCCTCGTCCTCTGCCAGTTTAGCGGCATTCTCGGTAACCTTCTTCTTCATCTCTTCGGCTTCCTCGCGCTTGCCCTGTCCCATCAGCGCACCGATCATCTTGGAATACTTATTGCGGCTGGAACGAAGCTCTTCTACCTCGTGAAGCACGCGGCGCTTCTCCACGTCCAACTCGATCACTTCATCCACAAGGGGAAGCTTTGCGTCCTGGAACTTGTTTTTGATGTTCTGTTTTACAATCTCCGGATTCTCTCTGAGAAATTTAATGTCGAGCATAATATGCCTCCTACATAATAATCAAGAAAATAAAAAAGTTCCCCCGTCTCACAATGGGACGAAGAAACTCCGTGTTGCCACCCAAATTGCCGCTGTGCGGCCACTCGATAGTACGATAAAGGATACCACCCTCCGGCTCTCACCGGAAACTCCGAAAGCGGATACATATGGCGCTGTACTGCCTCACACCGACCGGCAGTTCTCTGAAACAGATTTCCATAGGATAACTTTCATCACCGTTCATATGTATCTATTATACCCATATTTTCAGAAATTGCAAGAGGGTTGGGGAACTTTTGCCAAAAAATATGCTGTTTCCGCAAAGCGAAAACAGCATATAGATCAAATCTTGAACGCCTTGTCTACGGGCAGGGAGCAAAGGATTCCACCGGCCTCGGAGCGAAGTCCGAACTCACGGTTCACGTCCTCCATCACCTGGTCGCGGATTCTGTCGGGGGCCAGTATCGCCAGAATCTCACGCTCCGGCTGCAGCTCCATTCCCTGGAATACCGCTTCCGTATCACTTCCCGCAAGACGCGCGCGGACGATCGTACCGCCGGTTGCGCCTGCCTTTTTCGCGGTCTGCATCACCTGATCCGTATATCCCTGGTTCACAGCGATCAGAATCAAGCTGTGCTGGTGTTCGTTTTTCATCGGTTTTACCTCCCTGCTTTCCGGAGTCGATGCCGTACACATCGACAGAATCGTTGCCGTCAGATTGCCAACGGCTGTGGGGGACAAAAGCATCATAATTCCGCCGCCGCGGCCCGCACTGCGCAACGTATCGCTGTACTCAAGGATCACATCCTCCACGGCGCTCTCTTTACCCATGGCAATAACGATGTCTTTTTCGCTGCTGCCAAGGCCCAGAATATCCATCATCTCCGAAGAAGCAGTTCCCTGCCCATAGCAGCGCATCAGGCATCCGACGCCCATATTTTCCATTTTGCGGGTGATCGTATTTCCATTACCGCGCTCGGTGATGGCAACGAGCATCCGCACTTTTTCCATACGAATATCCATCTCAGCCTCCGTTTCTGTCGTAGTACAGGATGCCGTCGTCCACACGGCTAAGCCGGTCCGCGGTACGGCGTCTCTGCGCGCGGTGCTTTATCTGTGCATACAGACCGATCAGCTGAATCGTAATAAGAGGAGTCATGGCAACCATCGCCACGATACCGAACGCATCCGTCAGAAGATTGCCGCCAACTGCAGTACAAGCACCCACTGCAAACGGAAGAAGAAACGTGGTGGTCATAGGTCCGCTGGCCACGCCGCCGGAGTCAAAAGCCACACCGGTATACAGGGGCGGAACGAAAAAGCTGATCAGCAACGAAATAGCGTAGCCGGGGATCATAAACCACATCAGGGGGATGCCGGTCAGGATACGCAGCATAGCGATTCCCACAGACACAGCAACGCCCACAGAAAGTCCGATGCCGATAGACGTCTGGGTGATTCGGCCGGAGGAAATCTCCTCCACCTGTTTTTTCAACACGTGTACGGCAGGCTCGGCGGCAACGATAAAGTAGCCCACCAGCATACCCACGGGGATCAGCAAAAATTTATAGGAGCTGCCTGCAATCTCTTCCCCAATCAGCTTACCGGCAGGCATAAAGCCCACGTTGGCGCCGGTCAGGAACATAACGAGGCCCGCATATGTATACAAAAAGCCGCTTCCGATACGGAGGAGCTGATGCAGCTGATACCGACGGGCGATCAGCTGAAACACAACAAACACGCCCACAACGGGAAGAAGGGCAATCAGAACCTCTTTCGCATAATGGGGGAATGCGGTGACGAACTCACGAATCGCATCGCGGGTATCCACGATATCCCGGATCACGGTCTCCGTCGTAGTGGCGGAAGGCTCATAGCAAATGCTCAGAATCAAAACGGACAGAATCGGGCCGATGCTGCAAAGCGCAACCAGGCCGAAGCTGTCGTCCGAGGACTTTTTGTCGCTGCGGATAGACACCATACCGATACCCAACGCCATAATGAACGGAACGGTAATGGGGCCGGTGGTTACACCGCCGGAGTCAAAGGCGGCGGGAATAAAATCAGCCGGGGCAAAGGCGGCAAGTACAAACACCGCCAAATAAAACAGAAGCAGCAGGCGGGAAAGCGGAATGCCAAGTGCAGTTCGCAAAAGAGCTACTACCAAGAACAGACCCACACCGATAGCCACGGCCAAAATCAGCACCATATTGGGAATCGAGGGAATCTGCTCCGCCAGCACGGTCAGATCCGGCTCGGCGATGGTGATGATGATGCCCACCACAAAGCAAACCAAAAGCGGAATGCCGACTTTCTTGGCTTTGCCGAT
>JBGVJO010000055.1:0-1082 GCA_045129535.1 Eubacteriales bacterium | reverse complement strand
CGCCGTCAGCGCCGCCCAGGCAAAGCGGTGCCGCATTCAAAAAATACACGCCCTCGGGTACGTCCGACAGGCGGATTCCCTCAAGCAAAACCACGTCCGCCCCGAGAAGAATCTTATGCACTTCCATCGGTGCGTCCTCCGGTCCCACCGTCTGAGATTCATTACCGATCAGATCCACACCGCCCCCGACAAACGTGCGGGCTGCCTCGGCGGACACGGTAGCATCCCCTTTGAGAAGGATCCGACGGGCGGATTCCCGCACGGCTAATGCGGCGCGATTTAGAATCTGACGGGCGTCCTCTCCGCCGAGAACCCCGTTCCATTCCGCCACAAAGCAAAGTCCCACGGTTTTCTCCAGGGGGATTTGATCCACGGTATTGCCCTCCTGAATAAAGTGGTGGGGCGCATCCACGTGGGTGCCGTTGTGGGCACACATAGAGAAGGCGGTCAGGTTATAGGGATCTCCCGCCTCCATACGGCTAAGGGATTCCCTCTTCGGTGCGGGATCCCCGGGATACACCGCACAACCAAACACCTCTTGAGATATATCGTACAGTTTCATTGGTGATTCCTTTGACAATTATTTCTGCTTTCATTATACACCGAATGCACGACCGTTGCAAGAAAGAAATCGGGGGCAATCGCCCCCGATTTTCTTATTTCACTCCGAAGAGGATCGTTTTAAACAGTTTTGCGGTGGTTTCCTCGCCCAGTGCTTTTTTGAATACGTCGGTAGAAGGGCCGCCGCGGGCCAGAAGTCCGCTCACGTAATAGGAGGCTTTCGCCTGCTTTGCCGCACGGTCTGCTACGGGGACGGCGTGACTGTTCAAGTATGCATCAAAATGAGCCTGCGTCAGCTGATCCAATCGGGGCGTCTGTGTTTTCTTTCCCTTTTTGGAAATGCTCTCCCCCAGTTTGATGGAATCGTACCAGTGCTCGCCCGGATCCCGCTCCGCCAGATCGGTATGCTCCGCTTTGGCTGCCGCCAAGGCGGATGCATCGTAGGCCCCGAGGAGAGTGTCATATAACTCCACGATGAGGGTATCGTTTCCCATAGCGAAGATTCGGTCGTAGGAATACAG
>JBGVJO010000054.1:0-3998 GCA_045129535.1 Eubacteriales bacterium | reverse complement strand
GACATATTCTCACGGATATACAGCAGCATACAAGATCTCCTTCACGCTTGGTATTACGGATATTGTAGTAAAAAACCGCCGAAATTACAAGCAGTTGGCGATAAAGTTTACAAAAAGGATACAGGCAGGAAATCCGCTCGCCCCTTGCACCGCGGAAAATCCCGTGTTATAATGTATACAGTTACACATATCATCGAAAGGAGCGTCCTATGAATCCCACCAAGGATATGTCCGGCTTCCCACCCATTCTGCAGGAGTTTGCCTCTTACAAACTCAGCATTCAAGGCTGCTCCGTCAAAACGGTGGACGAGTACCTTATCGATCTGCGGACCTTTTTCCGTTATATGATCCTGATCCGCCAAGGAAAAAAGCTCACGGCGGAAAATATAACCGACACGGACATCCGACGTGTGGATCTGAACTTCATCAGGGAGATCGGCACTTCGGATATATACGCTTTTCTGATGTATGCCGGATCCCAGCGCGGTAACGGAAAGCAGGCCAGCGCCCGCAAATTGTCCGCCATCAAAGGACTATTCAAATACCTGACCGTAAAGCGAAGCTATCTGGAAGTCAATCCTGCCGCCAACATCGAATCCCCCAAGCAGAAAAAGCAGCTGCCCAAATATCTGACTGTGGAAGAAAGTATTGACTTGCTCTCCGCCGTCCAGGCGGATACGGATTCCGATAATCGGGCGCGGGACTATGCCATTTTGACATTGTTCCTTAACTGCGGTATGCGACTGTCCGAGTTGGGCGGCATCTCCTTCGGCGATCTGGATCCTTCCCTGCGCTCGCTTCGCGTGCTCGGTAAAGGTGCCAAGGAACGTGTGGTCTATCTGAACGACGCCTGTCGGGAAGCTTTGACGGCTTATCTCCCCATACGGCAGACCCTGAAGCCCAAAAGCGGGGACGAAAACGCTCTCTTCATCAGCCGCAACGGCAATCGGCTCAGCATCAAAACCATTCAGTGGATGGTGAAAAAGTATCTGGGCGCCGCCGGTTTGGAATACAAGCATTATTCCACCCACAAGCTGCGCCATACCGCCGCCACGCTGATGTATCAGACCGGACAGGTGGACATTCGTGTGCTGAAGGATATTCTCGGCCACGAGCAGCTGACCACCACCCAGATCTACACCCACGTAAGCGATCGGGGTATGGAGGAAGCAGTGGCGAAAAATCCCCTCTCTGCGGTATATATCAAGCCCACGAAAAAGCGGCTCTCCGACGTGCCCGAGGAAGAGAACGAGGACGCCTGACGGAAATCGAAGAAATTCTCAAAAAAATTTAAAAATCATCTTGACAATTCCACGCCTGCGTGGTAGAATATATGAGCGCTTGTGGTTCGCCGTAAAAAAGTGATCAGCGCACCATATATGGCGGAGTAGCTCAGTTGGCTAGAGCAACCGGTTCATACCCGGTAGGTCAAGAGTTCAAGTCTCCTCTCCGCTACCAGGCCCGGTGGTCAAGCGGCTAAGACACCGCCCTTTCACGGCAGTAACAGGGGTTCGATTCCCCTCCGGGTCACCAAATGAACAACGCATCCCAATCGGGGTGCGTTGTTTTTTGCTACTGCAACGCATGGAATCGAACCGAGTTGCGGAACGCAATCTCGCACCGAGACCGCAGTCGAGACCGATTCCCCGCCATGTCACCAAACAAACTCCACACAAAAAAAGCACCTCAAACGAGGTGCTTTTCCTTATTTTTATGTTTCGCCAGTTTCTCGATTCCGGCGAACACGCCGTACGCCATAAAGAACATGGCCATAACGATGACGGTCAAAAGACCAAGCCGTCCCCATACGCTGGGCGCGATCTTCATAAGTACATCCATTACCGATCCGCCGCCGTCTGCCGTTCCTTTGGCCAGATATAAATAGTTGGCGCCGTCGATGTTGAAGTTGCAGAGCATCGCAAACACAGCGAGAACCACCATAAAGGCGGACGCCAGCGCGATCCCCTTCATCTTGGGACGGAAATTGTGGACGAAGGTCATATAGAACACCGCCAGAATGGGCAGGATGTGCTCCATCCAATACTGATAATACCGATAGTACGTAGGGCCGGTGGTTGTGATCACCGTCGGGGTGAGAAGCGGGAAAACACCCACCGTCAGGCACACGTAGAAGCAGATCTGATACAGTGCACGGCTCTTTTTGGTGATCATGAAGATGGCCGTGATGCAGGTCCACTCACACACCTGAAGCGGAAGCTTGTCAAGCAGCGTCTGCTCCTCGGGATTGCTGCTGCCCACGTAGAGCAGTCGCCAGAAGTAGGACATCTCCGCCAGAAGCATCACAAAGGCAAAGATAAAACGGAAGTTTTCCTCATGCTTCCATTCCCGCAATGCATCCCGATACCGGTAGAGAAGGAATATACACGCAGCCATAAAGATCAGCGGAATAAAATGCTCGATAGAATAATACTGGAAGTCTCCCTTTTCGCCGTAGCCGAAGAAGCCTTCCTTGAAAAACTGAACCCATACTTCCATGTGTAAAACCTCCGTGAAAGTCCTATATGTCCAACACACGATATATGCAGTATAGCACAACTCCATTCGTTTTTCAATCCGTTTACGACATAAAGTTTCTTAATTCTTCTTAAAACAAACCGCCGGGGATTCCCCGGCGGTGATGTTTATCGGTTTCGTTTTGTTTCCTTCCAGCCGTCGATCTCGCCACGCTCCAAAGCGCCGATGATGCGCTCGTACAGCCCTCGATGCTGCACATCAAACTGGCGGAGATAGTCCTTCATATAGGCACGCTCCGTATTGCCGTCGGCGGGACAGGGGCTCTTCATCACGGGCAGATCGGCCCGTCGGACGAAGGCCTTGATATCCTTTTCCCGGGTGCTGATGAAGGGACGGATCACGGTGATATCCTTCCGTGTCATCTCCGTGATGGGGGAATAGCAACCGAATCTGCCCTCAAAGAACAGATTCAGCATGGTGGTGATCACCGCGTCGTCGTAATGATGGCCGAGAGCCAACTTATTTGCCCCCAGAGCCAAAGCCGCATCGTGGAGTGCTCCGCGGCGCATCATGGCGCACAGGGAGCAGGGATTGCTCTCCTTGCGGGCGTCGAACACGATCCGTGCGATCTCCGACTGGCGGATCTCATAGGGCACGCCCAGCCGTCGGCACAATTCCCGTATCCCGGAATAATCCGGCTGTGGAGCGGCAATGGATTCGGATTTATGAAAGCCCATATCCACGGTAAGGGCGATCACATCGTACTTTCGGGGATGAAATGCCCGCATAGCCGACAGCGCGCACAAGAGCGCCAGCGAATCCTTACCGCCGGACACACCCACGGCAATCACGTCTCCGTCGGCGATCATATCGTATTTATCCACCGCAAAGCGCAATCGGCTCAGCAGCTTCTGCAGTTCTTTCACAAGCGTTCCCCCTCGGTCACAAAATCCGCCCACGGGCATAAAATAAAGATGAATACATACAAAGGAGTTTGGGATGAAAATATACTTGGATGCGGGGCACAACCCCACCAATCCCAACGCAGGTGCGGAGGGAAACGGATACAGAGAGCAGGATCTGGTGTACGAAATCGCCCGCCAAACGGCGGTGATCCTGCGGCAGAATGGGCTGGAGGTGCGGCTGTCCCGACCAACGCCCCAAACCCAATTGGGCACGTCCAACGCCTCCTCTTTGGCGGCACGGGTGAATGACGCCAACGCCTGGGGCGCGGATTATTTCATCAGTCTGCACACCAATGCGTCAAACATCACCTCGGCATCGGGATCGGAGGCCTTTGTGTACACCGAGGCCAGCCGTGCCTATCCCCTGGCACAGAACATACTGACCCAGCTGAACGCCGCAACGGGACTGCCCAATCGGGGCGTGTCCGTGCGTACCAATCTGTACGTACTCAGGCGCACCCGTATGCCCGCCACACTGGTGGAGCTGGGTTTCATCAGCAATCCCGCAGATGCGGATCTGATGGCAAATCAGCCGCAGTTGTTTGCACGGGGCGTGGC
>JBGVJO010000053.1:0-1867 GCA_045129535.1 Eubacteriales bacterium | reverse complement strand
ACGAATGTCCACAAAGATTGCCGATTGTCTCCTGTAGTATTTTCTCCGTGCACACAACGGACGTTTTGATATTCCGTCCGCCCACCACCAGTACGATGCACCCATCCCGGTACATCCGAATCTCGTCCACCGTTTCCCCGTACAGGGCGGCAGCACGGCGAAGTGCATCTGCCACAACTTCCGGTAAGCAGCGAAGCAATTTTCTGTCCATCGCAGCACCTCCTGCGTGTTGGGATATCCAATCTTATGCGGACGAGGCAGATATATAACCCAAACGACAAAAAAAGAACCGCTGCCACGCAGCGGTTCTCTCAATTCGTATGAAATTAGTCGGCGTAAACGCTTACACGTCTTCTGCCGTTTGCGATGTGCTCGAACTTAACCTTGCCCTCAACCAGTGCGAACAGGGTGTCATCCTTGCCGCGGCCTACGTTCACACCGGGATGGATGTGAGTGCCTCTCTGGCGGATGATTATGTTGCCGGCGATTACGTGCTGACCGTCAGCAGTCTTAACACCAAGTCTCTTGGACTCGCTGTCACGACCGTTCTTGGTAGAACCTACACCTTTTTTATGAGCAAAAAACTGCAAACTGATGCGAATCATGGTAATATCCTCCGTTAAATTTTGGGATTTCCGGGATCAGTCGTCTTGAATCTCGACTTCCAGATAATCGTAATACTCTTCAGTCAAATCACAAAGCTGATAATAGTAACCCATAAACAACCCAGCCACAGCATAGCGCTTGTTTTCATCCGATCCGGATTCCTCCAGCGCACAAAGTGCTTTTACTGTGATATCGGCCGTACCCTCGTTGATCGTATACTCAACGTCGGATGCATAGGAGACTTCGATAGTGTTCAGAATGAGCATCGTCATGGCCGACAGCGCCGCGCACAAAATATCGTTGCCGCTTTCCGCATAGCCTGCGTGACCGTGCTCCTCGAAACCGTAGAAAACACCGTTTCGCCGATAGAAAATTACTTTTGTCATGCTATGACACCGTCCTTTGGGGACTTACGCCTCGATCTTCTCGATCTGAAGCTTAGTGTAGGGCTGTCTGTGACCCATCTTAGTCTTCTCGTTCTTCTTGGGCTTGTAGGTCATTACATAGATCTTCTTGCCTTTGCCGTTCTTCACAACATTGGCCGTAACCTTTGCACCTTCCAGTACGGGATTACCAACTTTGAAGCCGTCGTTGCCGGAAACCGCGAGAACGCGATCAAACTCAACCTTAGAACCTGCTTCAACATCAAGTTTCTCAACGAAGATGATATCTCCTTCGTTAACCTTGTACTGCTTTCCGCCAGTCTCGATTACTGCAAACACGAAAAGCACCTCTCTTTCATATATGACTCGCTAACGTGGGCAGCGCGAAGCTTTTTCATACCCCCATTATGCGGCAGGATATAGTATATCATCTTTGGACAAGTATGTCAAGAGATATTTACAAAATTATTTCTTTCTCGAAAGGAAAGATTGTGCCGCTGTCAGCGTGTTTTTCAGAAGCATGGTAATGGTCATGGGACCTACGCCGCCGGGCACGGGAGTAATCATGGAAGCAACGGGCTCCACCGCCGCAAAATCCACGTCTCCGCACAGCTTACCCTCCGCATTGCGATTCATGCCTACGTCGATAACCACGGCCCCTTCCTTCACCATATCGGCGGTGATAAAGTTGGCACGTCCGACGGCAACCACCAATATATCCGCACGGCGGGTTACCTCTGTCAGGTTCTTCGTGCGGGAGTGGCAAATCGTTACGGTGCCGTTAGAGTGGAGCAAAAGCATAGCCATAGGCTTGCCCACGATATTGCTTCGGCCAACGACCACGCACTCCTTCCCTGCCGGATCCACCCCTTCATATT
>JBGVJO010000052.1:0-1663 GCA_045129535.1 Eubacteriales bacterium | reverse complement strand
TCAAATCCTTTCCGGAATCCTTTATATTTCTCTCAGACGCTCCCTTTCGCTGCGGGAAAGCGGAGGCCTTTTGCATTGTAAACGTGAAGCGGCACCATTTGCCGCACTCACTTTCTGCCCAGATGTTCTCACCGTGGGCATCGATGATCGTACGGGAAATGTACATTCCCAGGCCGACCCCGGACTTATCCAGTCCTCGGCTCTTATCGCTCTTGTAGAATCGGTCAAAGATACGGGCCACGTCCTCATCGGGGATGCCAACGCCTTCGTTGTAAACGCTGACGTGAATACGTTTGTCTTTTTCTGTGATACGGATGTCGTATTTGCCGCCGTCGTGGGAGAACTTGATGGCGTTATCGCAGATGTTGTACAGTACTTGATGAATCGCATCCCGGTCGCCGATCACGTCCATTCGGTCACTGTCGCACTCAAAGGACACGTCCAGCTTCTTGGCCTCGATCTTTTGCTCAAAGGAGATCAGGACCTGTCGGGATAACTCACAAATGTCAAAATCGGCCATAGTGAACTTTCTTTCGCCGGCCTGCATACGGGATATATCCAGAAGTGCTGACACCAGGCGGGAAAGACGCCGTACTTCCTCCGAGATAACTCCAAGATAATATTCGTGTTTTTCTTTGGGAATGGCTCCGGACAGTATTCCGTCAATAAATCCGGAGATGGTCGTCATAGGTGTACGCAGGTCGTGGGAAACGTTTGCAACGAAGGAGCGCTGCATCTCATTGGCGGTAGCAAGATTCTCCGCCATATTGTTGAAGGCAACGGCAAGCTCCGCGATTTCATCGGAACCGGTAACGGTAACACGGGCGTCGAATTTCCCTTTTGCAAAGGATTTTGCCGCGCGGCTCATACTCTTCAGAGGAGCTACCATCCGTTCCGTTATGAAATACACGGCTATGAGCGCCGCCAGCATGATCCACAGCGTGGACATAAGAACGGTGTTGTCCATAGCCTCCAGAAGTTGGCTCATACCCAGGCTGTCCGTAGAGGCGATTACTGCCCCGATGAAGCTGGAATCGGGGGCGTACAGGGCTACTCCGTAGGTGCAATGTCCCTTTTCAAAAAATCCGCTCAGATTGCCTGTGTCGGAGATCGTTCCCTCCGTGCTGAGTGTGTGCAGAATGCTTTTCGGGAACGTGGCGTCCTTTGGGGCATCATCCGTTTGCTCGGAGGTAGCTTTCCAGCTTCCGCCTGCCAGGACGGTGTCGCCCGACTCATCGACGACCCACAGCATCATATTATCCACGTTGATGGACAACAGATCCACCACGGGCATAATCTGTGATTTTTCTTTGTGCAGATATTCCGTAAATTCTTCGCATTCCGACTTCATAAACTGATCGCGTAAATAGAGGGAAGCGGAATAGGCAGCGTCTGCCATGGAATTCATTTTGACGTCAATATTATAGGTGTTGACGAGAGAGGTGAGAATCGTGGACAGCACGAGAAAACTGGCAAGCAGTATCAGCATAAACAAAGAAACGAATTTGGTAAATACACTTCTGAACACAGCGATCCTCCCGATAAAAAATTACAGACAGGGGCGATTACCGTATCAGCCGGAAACCGTCCCTGCCCAGTAGATTTACGTATTAAAGAAGTTCGAATTTATATCCGACGCCCCACACCGTTTTCAGGGTCCACT
>JBGVJO010000051.1:0-1144 GCA_045129535.1 Eubacteriales bacterium | reverse complement strand
ATCGTTTCTCCCCCCACGGAAACGGAAACCGATTCGCCGGACAATACAGAAACACCGTACTTTTCCAAAATAGCCATCTTTCCGGTGAAAGCTTCCGCCCCACTCCAGCACTCGTGATTGCCCGTCACGTAATAGATCGGGTACTTCCCTGCTATTCCCGCAAGAAACACCGCCGTGTTGGCGTCGTCGATCTCATCGTCAAAAATGTCCCCGCCCAATAGGATCATATCCGGCTTTTGCGCGGTTATGGCATTGAGCAATTCCGATTGATTCTCTCCATACCGGCAGGAATGAAGATCCGTCACCAAGGCGATCCGTACCGGGGTGTTGATCTTCTCCGTTTCCAATGTATATGTACGGATCACGAGTCGGTTGTCCAAAGCAAAGGGCAACACCACCGCACAAAGCAGCACGGCTACGCCGCAGACAATCCAAATCCGTTTCCTCTTTTTTCTATTGATGCCCATAATCGGATCTCCTTCTCGTGTTGTATAGGACCAGTATACCATACTTTTTTGAACAACAAAAGGATGGATTAAAAAAAGGCTGTCGCATTTAGATGCGACAGCCCCAATTTTTTGTGACACAGGCACAAAAATTTGAAATCCCGAAGGAATTTGTGGCGAGATTCCCCGATTTTTTGCCCAGCACAGGCAAAAATGGCCGCCTCTGCGGACAAGGGGAAACTCGCGGAGGTGCTGCATTGCTAAATGCAACACCTCCTTTTTATGTATTCTTATCTCAGCAGTACGTCGCTCACCAGCATCACGCAGAATCCCACAAGAAGTGCATAGGTAGCCCCCCGCTCACTGCCGTGGGCGTGGGTCTCGGGAATCATTTCGTCACTGATAACGTACAGCATGGTTCCGCCGGCAAAGGCCAGCGCAAAGGGGAGGATCGATGCGGCTACGCTGACGGCGAAGTAGCCGATCAGTGTGCCCACCACTTCCACAAGGCCTGTGATCATGGCACAAATAAAGGTCTTTTTCGGTGTGACACCGGCGGCCAGCATAGGCCCGATGATCACCATTCCCTCCGGGATATTCTGCAAAGCGATACCGCCGGCAATCATAAGAGCTCCGCTCACGTCGCCCGCCCCGAATCCTACACCCGCGGCGATTCCCTCGGGCAGATTGTGGATAGC
>JBGVJO010000050.1:0-2926 GCA_045129535.1 Eubacteriales bacterium | reverse complement strand
CCCCCTCCACGGCCCCGTACTCAAGGAGAATCTGGGATACTATCTGAACCTCTACAACACCTGGTCCTCTTACCAGGCTGAGGAAGAGGGTATCGTGATCGCCTATACCTCCGTCTACGGCAATACCAAAAAGGCAGTGGCTCTCTTGGCGGAAAAACTCACTGCCAACGGATGCCCCAAAGTCGTGGTGCACGATCTGGCGCGGTGTGATATGTCCCAGGCAGTCAGCGATGCCTTCCGATTCAGCAAACTGGTGCTGGCCACCACTACCTACAACGCCGAGATTTTCCCGTTTATGCATACCTTCATTACTCACCTGACCGAGCGGAATTTCCAGAACCGTACCATTGCTCTGATGGAGAACGGAAGCTGGGCACCGATGGCGGCCAAGGTAATGCGGGAAATGTTTGAGAAGAGCAAGAATATCACCTTTGCGGATACTACCGTGCGGATTCTTTCTTCCTTGAGTGAGGACAGCAAGAAGCAAATCAGTGACCTCTCGGACGAATTGTGCCGCGAATACCTGGCACAGATGGACTCCACCGCTAACAAGAACGACTTGAGTGCACTGTTCAATATCGGCTACGGCTTGTACGTGATCACTTGCAACGACGGCAAGAAGGATAACGGTCTGATCGTCAATACGGTGACCCAGGTAACCAACACGCCCAACCGCATCGCGGTGACCATCAATAAGGAGAATTACTCCCACCACGTGATCAAGCAGAGCGGTAAGATGAATATCAACTGCCTGAGCACGGAAGCTCCCTTCGCGGTGTTTGAGCAGTTCGGCTTCAAGAGCGGCCGCAACGTGGATAAGTTCGAGAATTGCGAGCCCCTCCGTTCCGATAACGGCCTGGTGTTCCTGCCCCGCTATATCAACTCCTTTATGTCTCTCAAGGTGGAGCAGTATGTGGATCTGGACACCCACGGTATGTTCATCTGCTCCGTAACTGAGGCAAGAGTGCTGACGGATAAGGAAACCATGACCTACACCTACTACCAGAACAACGTAAAGCCCAAGCCCCAGACAGAGGGTGTCAAGGGATTTGTGTGCAAGATCTGCGGATACGTGCACGAAGGCGATACCTTGCCGGAGGATTTCGTATGTCCCCTCTGCAAGCACGGCGCCGCCGATTTCGAACCCATTCAGTAATGTAAAAAACAAATAAAAAATAAAATATTAAACAAAACAAATTTTGGAGGATAATATTATGTGTGAGAACAAATTCTATGTATGTGAGCATTGCGGCAATATGGTGGGCATGATCCACGACGCAGGTGTACCTATGATGTGCTGCGGTCAGAAGATGACCAAGCTGGAGCCCGGCGTAGTAGAAGCCAGCCACGAGAAGCATATCCCCGTTGTAACCCGTGAGGGTGACACCGTAAAGGTAACCGTTGGATCCGTAGCGCATCCCATGGCAGAAGAGCACCACATCGCGTGGGTATATCTGCAGACCGACCGCGGCGGCCAGAGAAAGTGCCTGAAGACCGGATCCGAGCCCGTTGTAACCTTCGCGCTTTCCGATGAGACTCCCGTAGCGGTATACGCATACTGCAATCTCCACGGCTTGTGGAAGGCAGACGTGGAGTAAGTGGAGGCAGGTATGGACAAAAAGGTTCATGAGCTTCTAAACAACCAGATCAATAAGGAATTCTATTCTGCCTATCTGTATCTGGAGTTTTCCAACTACTTCAAAGCCAAAGGCCTGGACGGCTTCGCCAATTGGTACATGATTCAGGCCCAGGAGGAAAGAGATCACGCACTTCTGTTCTATCAGTACCTGCAGAACAATAACATGCCGGTGACGCTGGAGGCTATCGACTCCCCGAAGAGAGAGTTTGCCGACAATATGGCGGTTCTTAAGGCCGGTTTGGAGCACGAGGAGTACGTTACCTCCCTCATCCACGATATCTATGCGGCGGCTTACGAGGTGCGGGATTTCCGTGCCATGCAGTTCCTGGATTGGTTTGTAAAAGAGCAGGGCGAGGAGGAAACCAACGCCAACGATCTGATTACCAAATTGGAGCTGTTCGGCTCCGATCCCAAGAGCCTTTATATGCTCAATCAGGAATTGGGCGCAAGAGTATATACAGCACCGTCTCTGGTACTGTAAACATTTTAGTAAATGAAAGGTGAAATTATCATGAAAAAATACGTTTGTGACGCATGCGGTTGGGAATACGACGAGGCTAAGGGTGATCCCGATAACGGCATCCAGCCCGGCACCAAGTTTGAGGATCTGCCCGAGGATTTCGAGTGCCCCCTTTGCGGCGTAGGCAAGGATATGTTCTCTGAGGCAGAGTAAGTGAGGCCCGCAATGAAAGAGAATTATACGATCTGTAACTGCAAAAAAGTGACCTATTTCGATATCGTGGATGCACTTCACGATCACGAAAAGTTCGATGACGTGCTCAAAGCATTTGAGGACGTGCAGAAAGTAACTCACTGCTCCACCGGATGCGGCGGCTGCCATGCGAAGGTGCTGGACGTAATCTCCGAAATTCTGATGGGACAGGAAAAAGTATAATACAGCGTATCCGCCCGCCGACGTGCGGGCGGATGCTTACATAAGGAGACAGACAATGAAACTGGTGCTTCTGACCGCTCTGGGCGTGGGCGGTGCCACGATTTTCGGATCTCTTATCGGCTTTGCTTTCAAGAAAATATCCCATAAGTTTTCCGATATCGTCCTTTCCTTTGCGGCTGGCGTTATGCTGGCAGCGGCCGTGCTGGGACTGATTCTTCCGTCCTTGGAGTACGGCGGAAAATACGGCTTTCTGATTACCGTGGCGGGTATATTTGTGGGTGCAATCTGCCTGAATCTGATCGATAAGCTGGTGCCCCATATGCACCGTGTGGTGGGCGGGGACACCGAATCCCACAACAACGCCAATCTGAGTAAAGTGCTTCTGTTCGTTA
>JBGVJO010000049.1:0-3412 GCA_045129535.1 Eubacteriales bacterium | reverse complement strand
CGTCTCTCTGCCGCCGGTAAATCTGTATGTCGGCGGTCTTTAATGTCCATAGGGAGGTGTAAAAATGGAAAAGTTCAACTCTTATGAGACTCTGTTCATCATCGATGCTTCTCTCTCCGAGGAAGCTATCAAGGGTTTGGTGGACAAGTTCACGGCTCTCATCGCGGAGCACGGCAAGGTTTCCGACGTCAATGAGTGGGGCAAACGCCGTCTGGCTTACCCGATCAATGACAAGGAAGAGGGTTACTACGTTCTCGTTAACTTTGAGAGCGAGGGTAATCTTCCCGCTGAGTTGGAGCGTATCTTCGGTATTACCGATGGTATCATGCGCTCTATCGTGATTCGTCACGAAGACAAGAAGGCTGCCGCTCAGGCGTAAGCCAACACTACTCTTTTAACAGGAGGAAATTATGGCAAACTTCAACTTTAACAAGGTCATTCTGGGTGGCCGTCTGACGGCTGATCCCGAACTGAAAACCACGACCACCGGTGTATCCGTAACTTCCTTCTCTATTGCTGTGAACCGTCGGTTCAGCGGCAAGAACGGTGAGGACAATCAGGCGGATTTCATCAACGTGACAGCGTGGAGACAGACCGCAGAGTTCATCACTCGCTACTTCCGTAAGGCAAGCTCTATCTGCGTGGTAGGTACGATCCAGACAAGAAGCTGGACCGACAACCAGGGACAGAAGCGCTACACCACCGAAGTAGTAGCCGACGAAGCCTATTTTGTCGATGCAAAATCCGAAAGCCCCGTTTCCGGTGGCAGCCAGGGTGCGTACGTTCCCGATAACTACGGAACTCCCGCATTCTCCTCTCAGCAGGCCGGCGCCCCCAAGTTCGAGGAGCTTTCCGATGACGAAGAGCTGCCCTTCTGAGCCGCAGGCAGCAAACCAACTTAATTTTATACAGGAGGTCTCATAGGAATGGATAACGAAAGAAACGAAGCCGTTCAGGCACAGCCTGAGCAGGCTGCTGAAGTAAGATCCGAGCGTCCCGCTCAGCGTCCCTTCAACCGCAGAAGAAAGAAAGTTTGCACTTTCTGCGCAGATAAGATCGATCACATCGATTACAAGGATATCAATCGCCTGAAGAAGTGTGTTTCCGACAGAGCGAAGATCCTGCCCCGCCGCATCTCCGGCGCTTGCGCAAAGCATCAGCGTCAGATCACTGTTGCTATCAAGCGTGCCCGCCACGTTGCGCTCATGCCCTACATCGGCGAGTAATTTTTCAAAAGAAAAAGCGTCACGCATCTGCGTGACGCTTTTTTATTTATTTCACCAGGATATGGGTGATCTCGCCGATATACATATCGTGATAATCTTTGGTGGGATAGAACCGCTCATCCACCGTAGGATCCAGGAAATTCTTCGCTTCGATGGGCTGGCGGCACATCTTACGGCAGGTGATGGCGATCTTGGCCTCACCGAAATAGGGGGTACCGTCACAGTGCTCCACACTCAGATTCCAATGGGCGATCTTATCCTCATCCCGTCCGGAAACCTTGCCCATATAGGCCAGCATCTCCGCGTACTTGCTCCGATCAAAGAACGTGAGGGAGAAGGTGTCGGCGGCATCCATAAACTCCTTGGTAAAGCGGCTGTCACGCACGAACACGTAGGCCGCATTCCGTCCCCAGATCACGCCGAGGCCGCCCCAGGAGGCGGTCATCGTATTGACCTTGCCCTCTTTCTCCGCCGTAATCAACATCCAATCACTGCCGATGGCGTGAAAAGGGCTGATTTCAAAATCCTTCGGCTGTACTTCACGAAAATCGCTCATATATACCTCCATAACGTAAACAGTCTATTGTATGCATCAAACGTCAAACGTAATACGACGCACCCGCTTTTTGATGCGAATCAGATCCCGCACCATACGGATGCTGTCCCGCACCACGTGGACGGTGGATGCCCGGTGGTTGATGATCGTCACGGGCATTTCCGTAATGGATGCACCCAGTTTCTCCGCCAGCAAAAGCACTTCGAAATCAAAGGCAAACCCGTTTGTTTTGCATTTGTAGAAAACCTTTCGGGCCACATTTCCGCGGAAGGACTTAAACCCGCACTGGGAATCGGACAAATCAAACCCGCCCACAATTTTGAGAACACCGAAATACACCGCTGACGCGATCCGGCGCAGAAGCGTATATCCCTCGTATCCGCCGCCGCTCAGCCGACGGCTGCCGATCACGGCATCCACACCGTTCTCATAGCGAAGGACTGCATCGGCAATTACGTCCGTGCCGTAGGCCAGATCGCAGTCCGTATAGATCACGATATCTCCGTCGGAGGCTAACACGGCCTCACGGACGGCACCGCCTTTGCCGCGGTTTTTCTCGTATCCCACCACGCGGATCTCGCCTTTTCCCTGGGCGGCCACGGCACGGACCCGGTCGCCGCAATCGTCCAGGCTGCCGTCGTCGGCGAAAAGAATCTCGAAATCCCAGCCGTGACGGCGGCGGTTTTCCGCCATGGCATCCCACAGGGTGCGTGCCGTATCGGCGGCGATCTTCGCCTCATTGTACATGGGAATACACAAAGAAATCTTCATCTCGTCTCCTTTCGAAACACGTAAATATCCGCCTCTACGCCGATGTCCAGCGAGGGCGTCTTCGCCAGCCGTTCCCGTCCGGATTCCGGCGTGCGATAATAGAAAGGCGTCATGGTAAACAGCGCCTGCAGAGCGTCCTGATCGGGAATGTGCACGATCTTGTGCACCGTTTCTTTATGGGATAAAACGAACCCTGCGGGGGTGGCTGCCTCCGCATTCCCTTCCCTGGGCTCGTCGTACAGAAGGCATCGAAGCTCCCACAGATGGCGGGGGCCTGCGGCCACCACCACCAGGATGCCGTCGTCCCGCAAGGTGCGGGTAACCTCTTCGGCGGGGATAGGGGCAAACAGACTGAACACCACGTCCAAGGAGCCGTCTTTCACGGGCAGAGAAAAGATATTTCCTGCCGCAAAGGACAGATTTACCGTTTCGGGCAGATCCCGACATCCCTTGGCACCGGCGGCCGCTCCCTTTTTGGAGGCGTCGATGCCGCACCCGGTCACGGGCAATCCGCTGACTTCCGCCATGCGGCAGGCCATACGGCGAGTATGGTATCCCTCACCGGATCCCGCATCACAGAAGCCGATCTCCCTCCGACCCGTGCCCAGCGCTTTACAGGCGATCTCGGCAGCCGCATCGGAGATGCAATCGTAGTATCCGCCGCCGAGGAACGCACTCCGTGCGGCAATCATTCCGGCGTCGTCTCCGGTATGGGCGTTGCCGCCCTTCCCCGGCGGAAGCAGATTCACGTAGCCTGCCGCGGCAATATCGTAGCAGTGCTTCCGGCCCGTTCTTCCGTCACACAAAAGACTGCCGCCCTCCCGTTGCAAGGCACCGCCGCAATGAGGGCATATCAAAA
>JBGVJO010000048.1:0-4303 GCA_045129535.1 Eubacteriales bacterium | reverse complement strand
ACTAACAGGCCATTTCGTTTCAGCCTGTATAGTATATCACATGCTTTTTCAAAAAGCAAGAGTTTTTTCAAAAAAAGTTGAAAATATTTTTTCGTCTTTACTGAACGCATCCTGCAGGCAGTGCCTGCATCCAAACTCGGGTGTAGTTACTGCCTATTCTTTTATTCGGCACACGACGGTGAAGTTTCTTTATGAATGCTCACACCACTTAGAGTAACCAGTCGCGGCGTGTGATGCACCGCGGGAAGGAACCGCTCCATCACATCGGCGGTGCGCAGACGAATGCTGCTGGTGTTGATGCAGGGATGGCAGCAGAAATATTCTTCTTCGTACACGTCCCGGTCGATGAGCAGCTGCACCCGATTATCCCGATCGTTGGCCAAGCCCATCACGGTGACCGATCCCGGTGTCAGATCCAGATATTCCCGCATATGGTTTTCGTCAGCAAAGGACAGGCGGGTGCTCATGATCTGGGCGGACAATTCCTTGGTTTTGAAGGGCTTGTCCCCGGGCATGAGAAGAAGATAGAAGGCGCTTCCGTTGCTGTTTCGCAAAAACAGATTCTTGCACATTTTTGTGCCGAATACGGAATCGATCTCGGCGCAGGCCTCCATCGTAAAGGCAGGAGCGTGGTCGATCCGATCGTAGGGGATACCCAGTGAATCCAGCAGGGCGTAGCACGCCTGCTCTTGGGGAATACGGGTTGTGTCGTGGGGATTGCCGTGGAAGATGGTCATAACGTTGCTCCCTGGTAAGGTTTGGAGATATGGTAGCACATCCCGGGACAAAATGCAAGGAAATGCGGAAGGAAATTTACATCCCCACCGAAATACGTTCACATATTGCGGGCAGAAATATGATACAATACTACCATACAACGGAAACGGGTGGAATTATGAGCAACTGGAAAAATAAACTGATGACATTTATGTACGGCCGCTACGGCGTAGATGCCCTGTATCGGGCGCTGAACGTTTTGTGGATTGGCCTTTGGCTTATCGGTATCCTGACGGGATCCGCCGCAGTGACCGCGCTGGCGTGGTTGTGCCTTATCTATATGACGTTTCGTATGATGTCGCGGAACATTGCCCGCCGACAGGCAGAAAACGCTGCATTTTTGAAGATGTGGAATCCGATCAAGGGATTTTTTGTCCTGCAGTGGCGGCGTGTCAAGGAATTCCGCACGGCGGTATACCGCAAATGTCCCGATTGCGGGGCGATGCTTCGTTTGCCCCACCGTCGCGGACAACATACGGCGGCGTGTCCCCGCTGCGGCCGCCGGTTTGATGTGCGGATTTTGTTTTGAATTTCAGGCAGGAACCGACGTGCGTCGTGCACGTCGGTTCCTTTTTCGTATCCCCATAGGAGCCAATACGAACAGGCAGTACAAAAGAATCGCGGCGGCGATCCGCGCCGCCGGGGATCCGCCTGCGCCGATCAGGGGGACGGCGGGAATGGCGGACAGAAACCGCACGGCGGAGGTGGCGCCAATCACCGACAGCAGGGGATAGAACACCCACCCTCCAACCTGTGGGCGCAGATCGGTTACCTCTACCAGGCGGCCGATAGAGAGGGTAGCGTTCAGAAGTTCACACAGATACTGCACGAGGAAATATCCTCCCAGCCCGAAGCGGGGGATCAGAAGTACCACCAGAATCAGACAGCACAGGGAATCGATAATATTCACCCGCATGCAGTAGAGCTGCTCCCCCAGCCCCTTCAGCATGCTGTCCACCGCGGAATCCATATACATCACGGGGATGAGGGGCGCGATGCGGGCAAGCAGAGCGGGGGCGTCCGTGCCCGGGTACAGAGACGTGCCGATCTGGTAGGCGAAGCTGATGAAGATTCCCGCCACGCCGATGGAAAACAGAAGCGACAGACGCATTACTTTGGCGGCAGTCGTGCGGATTCTTTCCCGATCCCCGCGGGCGTGGAATTCGGCAAATTCCGGCACCAGCAGTCCTGCAAAGGCTCCCAGCACCGCCGATGGAAAGAAAACGAGAGGATAGACCATCCCGTGCAGCGTGCCGTAGGATGCCAGGGCATCGGCGGCAGAGGCGCCGTTTTTTCGAAATCCCCAGGGGATGGCCAAATGCTCCGCGCTGACCAGACCTTGCCTTGCGTATGCTCCTACCGCCACGGGAAATGCGGTGCGGAACACCTGCGGGAAAGCCGGGGGCAGGGAGGGGGAGTTGCCCTTCTTGCGACGCAGGCTGTCCCAGCGATATAAGATCCAGGACAAAAGAAGGGATCCCCCCTCCGCCACGGCACCCCCGCCCACCACGGCCAGACAGGCGTACTCGATTCCCGCAGGGGCGAAAAGCAGCAAAACGGTGGCGGTGAGCGTGATCTTCACGAATTGTTCCAAAACGGAGATAACGGCGTTTTTGTACACCCGCCGTACGCCGGTAAAATACCCCGCCAAAGCGGAGGAGAGGGAGATGGCAGGCAGGCTGAGGGCGAGAACCCTGAGGGAGGAAACGGTGCGGGCATCTCCCAGGAGATGGATACCGATCGTATCGGACAAGGTAAACAGAATCACTGCCGCACCAATGCCGAAGTGCAGGCTGTAGGCCACACAGCCCCCCATTACCCGCCGCAGGCGGGCGGAGCCGTGGGCGAAGCTTTCCCCCTCACTTTCGGCCAGCGCACGGGCAGTCAGCTGCACCGCCGCCAGATTGACGCCCGATGCGGCTACGGTGACGGACAGTCCGTACACGCTCATAACCAGTGTCAAAAGCCCCATTCCCTCCGCGCCTACCTTGGCGGTGACAAAGGTATTGAAGCTGACGCCGATCAGCCGCAAGGCGATGTTTACGACGGCCAGCAGTACGGCGTTGTACAGAAAGCGACGACCCTTTTGCATATACGGTGATTCCTTTATTCCAAATTTGTTCGCTAATGTGTATGGCGGCATGGAATTTTCTATGCATCGGCGCCCTGGCGCAGGATTTTGGGGGAATCTTTTGGCGGGACTATTGCAATCCCCGCTACTTCTTGGTACAATACAATAAGAGTACTATCGTCCGGGAGGATTTATATAATGGAAAGAGTGTCAAAGGAAAACTATTATCTGGATATTGCGCAGACCGTAGCGGAAAGAAGCACCTGCCTTCGCCGCTGTTACGGCGCTATTATCGTGAAGGACGACACCATCGTGTCCACCGGATATAACGGTGCGCCCCGCGGCAGAAAAAACTGCAGCGATCTGGGCTACTGTATGCGGGAAAAATTGCAGATTCCCCGTGGAGAGCGGTACGAGATGTGCCGATCCCTCCATTCCGAGGCTAACGCCATCATCGCGGCGGCCCGTGAGCGGATGCTGGGCGCCACCTTGTATATGTGCTGCATCGATCCCGTGAGCCACGAAGTGGTGGGCGGCACCTGCTCCTGCGCTATGTGCAAGCGCATGATCATCAATGCGGGTATTGAAACCGTAGTGGTGCGGGAGGATAAGGAGAATTACACCGTTTATCCCGTGCAGAGCTGGATCGACAACGACGACAGCCTGACGGGCGAATTCGGATATTGAGGCGGAATTCCATGCGAAAAATTGCTTTGCTTCTGGCGGCGTTCTTTTGTCTTGGCGCGCTGATATCCTGCGGGGACTCCCTCCCCTCCTTTAAAAGTAATAACGGAAAGTACACCGTGGGAAAGAACGTGTACGTTTCCTCTCCTCTGATGTACGAGCCTACCAGCGTGGGGGAGGCGTACGCTTACTATAAGCGGAGCGATCTCACTCTGTATCAGATTGGCGAATACGATCCCGCTTTGTGGCTGACGGAGGAATACGTCAGCGGTCTGACCACCGTGTTCCACGCCGAATCCATCACCTTGCCCACCTTGGGGGAGTTGGATGCGGAGAAGATCATCGTATGCCAATCCGAGTCGATTACGGTGGGCCTGTTTGAAATCGAAGACCGGGATTTGATCCGTACCCTGACGGATCTGTACGAGAATGGAGAGCGGGTCACACTGCCCGTGACCTACCCCGACACGGAATACGAATTGAAGTTTTATTCCGGGAACTGGCCGCAGATCTACATGAACGTTTCCTGTGAGAAATACGGGGAGGATTTGTACCTGTACGATGCGGATTCCCGTCGCGGTATCGCTTTGGGCGATCTGCTGGACGGATATTTTGAGTGAGGATATGACCGTGATGGAATATCACATCCTGCCCTGGCAGGATTCTTACGGTGAGGCCGCTGCCCGCCTGGAGGGGGAATGCTTCGGTGAGACTATCACCGCCGAGGCCTTTTGCCGCTTCAGCGATGCCCCGGCGAATCATTATTTCTGC
>JBGVJO010000047.1:0-3918 GCA_045129535.1 Eubacteriales bacterium | reverse complement strand
ACGCAGGGCGTTGCGAAGCACGGTACCGGTTGCACGTGCGAAGCGAACGCGGGATGCGCGTACACTCTCATCCTCGGCAGACAGGATCGGGCAATTCTGATAGAAGCGATTGAACGCAGTACATACGTCGATAACGTAACGGGTGATAATGGAAGGCTCGTACTGTGCCACCGCATCCAGCACCTTTTCGGGGAACTTGGACAGAGTCACAAGCAGTGCCGCCTCCTCGGGAGCAGTAATTTTAGCCTCACCCACCAGCGGCAGATCCCCTGCCTTCTCCTGAATGGAGCAGGTGCGGGCGAACGTATACTGGGCATAGGGACCGGTATTGCCCTCAAAGCTCAAGGCGTTCTCCAGAGTAAAGTTGATATCCTTGATACGGCTGTTATACAGATAGTTGAATACGATAGCACCTACACCAACCGCCTCAGCAACCTCATCCTGGTTCGGCAGATCCGGGTTCTTTTCCAGCATGATTTCGCGCACCTTTTCAATTGCCTGTGCAAACAGATCGCGGAGGAGCACAACGTTGCCGGTACGGGTTGCCAGCTTGGCACCGTTGATGGATACGGTTCCGTAAGGAACGTGCACCAGATCGGTCTGTGCCCAATCGTAACCCATAATTCCGAGAACGCGGAACCACTGAGCAAAATGGAGGGACTGACCGGCAGAGGTCACGTAGATGCACTTAGCAAAATCGTAGGTATTACGGCGGTACAGCGCAGCGGCAATATCACGGGTAGGATACAGAGTGGAGCCGTCTCGCTTCAGAATGAGGCAAGGAGGCATATTGTACTCTTCCAGATCAACGATGGAAGCACCGTCGTCGATTTTGAGAATATTCTTCTCTTTCATTTCCGCAACGACGGCAGGCATTTTATCGGTATAGAAGCTCTCGCCGTTGTAGCTGTCGAACTCGATGCCCAACTGACTGTAAGTCTTCTGATACTCCTGCATGCTGATGTCGATGAACATCTTCCACAGATCCATACATTCGGGATCGTGATGCTCCAGTGCGGTGAATGCCGCTCTGGCCTCATCGTTGAGGGAGGGATCCTTCTCCGCTTCCTCGTGGAATTTTACATACAAACGAACGAGTTCATCAATTCCGCCCTTTTCTACGTCCTCACGGTTTCCCCATTTGCGGAAAGCAACGATCTGCTTGCCATTCTGGGTACCCCAGTCGCCCAGGTGATTGATACCGATACAGCTGTAGCCGCAGAACTGGTGCAGCAGCTTCAGGGAGTGCCCGATAACGGTAGTGCCGAGATGGCCGATATGGAACGGCTTGGACACGTTGGGAGAGGAATAATCCAGCACCACGTTCTTCCCTGCGCCCATATCGGAGGAGCCGTACTTCTCGCCCTTATCCTCGATAGCGGACAAAACGGAATCAGCCAAATACGCATCGCCCAGATGGATATTCAGATAGCCGCCTGCCACGCTGATTTTTGCGACGTCGGATGCACCGATCTTCTCCGCGATGGCGGATGCGATCGCAGGGGGAGCGGCACGCAGTACACGGCTCAGCTTGAAGCAGGGGAACGCCAAATTACCCATAGCCTCATCCGGGGGATACTCCAGCATATCCTCGATCTCGACGGCGGTCAGTTCTGCCGCAGGCCACAGCTCACCGATGGCGCTCAAAATCGAATTCGCAATATGTTTTTTGAAATTAAGCATAATTACTCCTTGGAGTCAAGACTCTCCAGATGCTTTGCCTGTCTGTCCAACAGATTGTGGATGCGGGTCACAGGATTCAGAAGAGTGCTGATGGACTCGTCGTGATTCAAAGTGTCGATAATGTAGGACACGTACTTGCACATATTTACCTGATGATACCAGGGGCGTGCCAGGAGTTCCGGCGGGCAGTATACCAGGTTGGTGGTGAACACCTTATCGATGATGCCCTTCTCGTAAGCCTCATCGAAGATCTCCAGGCCGTTACAGAACAGACCGAAGGTGATAAACAGGAAGATGCGGCGAGCGCCCTTCTCCTTCAGCTGCATGGAAACGTCCAGAATGGACTCACCGGAGGAGATCATATCGTCTACGACGATAACGTCTTTGCCCTTGATGCTCTTACCGAGATACTCGTGAGCCTCGATGGGATTCTTACCGTTGATGATTACCGCATAGTTACGGCGCTTGTAGAACATACCGATATCTACGCCCATAACGGAGGAATAGTACATGCAGCGGGACATAGCACCCTCATCGGGAGAGATGATGGTGATCTGATCGTGAGACAGAGAGATGTCCGGATACTCGTGCACCAGTGCCTTGATCATCTGGTAGGTAGGATGTACGTTATCGAAGCCATTCAGCGGAATAGCGTTCTGCACGCGGGGATCGTGGGCGTCAAAGGTGATGATGTTGGCAACACCCATGTTCACCAGCTCCTGCAGAGCCAGTGCACAGTCCAGAGATTCGCGGGCGGATCTCTTGTGCTGACGGCCTTCGTACAGCATAGGCATAATCACGGAAATACGGCGCGCCTTGCCCTCGATGGCGGCGATCACACGCTTCAGATCCTGGAAATGATCGTCCGGGCTCATAGGAATCTGGACACCGCGCATATTGTAGGTAACACCGTAGTTGAAGCAGTCGGAAATGATGTACACATCCCGTCCGCGCATGGACTGATGGATCAAAGCCTTTGCTTCACCGGAACCGAAACGGGGGCAATCCGCATCGATTACGTATGTAGCAGATTCATCGCTGTCGTTGTGGCGCCATTCCTTCAAGTACCGATCGACCTGATCCACAAACTTCTCACAGCCGCTCATACCGATGACAGCCAACTCACCATACAAAAGCTCTTTCATGATAATCCCCTTTATGTTAAGTAATTATATTCCAATCCGTGCTTATCCAAACACAGATAAGTGTAACAAACAGCAAAAACAGGAGAATGCGAAAAACATTCTCCCGTAACGGTTAAATTATGACGCTATACTGCAAGCAGGCATAGAAATATCCCATGTTCTTCATGGAAACCATATGAACAACGGAAAAAGAAAACATGGCTCGATACCTCTCACAAATTAAGATTACTCTTATTATAATACATTCGGCGGGAAAAATCAATATGGCATTTTCATAAATCGACACCATATCCGCCTTATTTTATGGCTACTCTGCAAAGAAGGCGTCGATTCCTGCGGCAATTCCCCGGGCGATCGCTCGCCGCCAAGCCTCGTCCAACATATTTTCAGCATCACTCGGGTTGGTTACGAAACCGACTTCAATCAGTGAGGACGGAACCGGTGCTTCACGGATTACGTAATACGCTTCCTCGTAGCTTTTGTCAATGACTCTCGTGGGCTTGGCATCGGGCAAAAGATCGTTGATAGCGTTTTTGATTTCGCCTGCGGCCGAGTTGGATTTTTTTGTGAACGAAGTTCCGTTTTCGTAATAAACACCGGTGCCCATTACGGACTCGTCCGCCGCATAAGCGTCGCAGTGGATGGACACGTAGTAATCAATATCCGCATCGCGGATCGATTCGATCCGTTCTTTCGGGCGGAAAAGATTGTTTTCGTCCGCGTTGGCGTTTGCAGGAATCGTTACACCGTCGTGAAGCATATGTACGCGGTATCCCCGTGCCTCCAGTTCTTCCTTCAGCATAGTGGCTATGGAGAAGGTAACGTCCTTTTCGGCCCATTCTCCCAAATAGGCAGAGGTAGTACCCACGTCACCGAAGCCGTGTCCCGGGTCCACGCAGACAGTGATGCGATCATCCTTCACCCCGTCCGTCGCAGGATTATTCCCTGATTCGTTATAGGATTCGCCAGGCACCCGACCGAATCCATCGGAAACAGCGGGAACGCTCTCACGGCAGGAAGCAAGCAGGCAGCCGACCGCAACAGCGGCCAGTATGTACGCGATAATTCTTTTCACGTTGCCTCTCCCGTT
>JBGVJO010000046.1:0-1982 GCA_045129535.1 Eubacteriales bacterium | reverse complement strand
TTTTATTGTTTTTTCAGCGCATGAGCCGGTATCGTCAAAAAACATCACCCCACGTGCTCCCGAATAAATTCAATCACGCCCATACCGCCGGGGATCACGGCGTCGGCGGCCGCTTTGACCGCATCGGCGGCGCGTTCCACTGCGAAGGCGTAATCGCACTCGGCGAACATAGGCAGATCGTTGCCGTTGTCGCCGAAGCAGACCACGGTTTTCGCACCGGTCATCTCCCGCAGGCGGCGGATCACCGTTCCCTTGGAGGCGGTGGGGGCGAATACCTCCAGATACCACAGCCCGGGACGGTAGTGGTCGGGATAGAAGGCGCACTTGGTGCAGATCTCCCCCGCGGGATCCCGCAAGGACACAATGGCGTCGTGGATGGGGCGCAGGTGCTCCTCCGTGTCCAGATAGCAGAAGTAGATGATCCGCTGTTTTTCTTCAATGAGGGTATGGAAATCCTCCAGTTGACGGAAGGGCTTGGCGTATTTGTCCACCCGCTCTCGGCGGAAATCTTCCATATGCTCATTGGCGATCCGATGATAGGCGGTGAACAATTCCCCCTCGGGTGTGAGCGTGTACACGAAGGGCTCGCCGCCCACGGAGAGGATCCGATCGGCCGTCTCCGGGGAGAGCAGATTGCTGTCCACGTACCGCCCCTCGTTCATATCCCGCATCAGAACCCCGTTCATCAGCGCGATCGGGGCGGGGAAGGGCAACCCCTCCAGAATAAACGCGGCGGAGCGGATGGTGCGTGCGGTGGCATAGGTGAGGCGAATGCCCCGGCGGTGCAGATCCCATACCGCATCCACGGCACCGTCCGGCAGGGTAGCGTCGGGCGTCAGGAGAGTCCCGTCCAGATCCGTCACGAACAAGGTGGTTTTGGAATCGAATTTCACCGTATCGGAAAAGGGAATCTTTGCCATAGGATTACCTCGGTTCATCTGTGATTTCTTTACAATATGTATATTGAGTGTATCGCAAAAACGGCGGTCTGTCAAGGGTGTGCGCGGGTTTCTTTTTTCCTTTGTGATACAGTGCAGGCGGCGGTATCCAGAGCGGCGAAATATACACAAAATTGTTTTATGTTAATAACTGTTACTAATCACAAACCCATTGACAAACGGATGAAAATGTTGTATAAATATATTGGCGAAGTATCGGACGCATTTGTCCGACATGTCAAAATTGCATACTATGGCAAGACTTGCGAAATATCTCGTTAAGTCTGATTTTTGTGTTTGTAACTCATTCATTTAATTATAGGAAAGGTAAAACAACATGGCATTTTCTCTTCGCGGGGTACATGTGCCCCATAGAAAAAATACCCAGAATACGCCTGTTGCCCATATGGATCCGCCGGCGACGGTGACGATCCCTATGTCTATGCACATCGGCTCTCCCGCCACTCCTGTCGTTCAGGTGGGTGACACGGTGCGTGTCGGTACCAAGATCGGTGAGTGCAGCGGATCCGTTTCCGTGCCCGTGTACTCCAGCGTATCGGGTAAGGTTGTAAAAATCCGCGATTTCCTTTTGGCCGGCGGTGATACCACCCAGGCGGTGGTGATCGAGTCCGACGGGGAGATGACTCCGGACGAGGCGATCTGTCCTCCCACGGTGGATTCCCGTGACAGCTTTATTGCGGCAGTCCGTGACAGCGGCGTGGTAGGCTTGGGCGGTGCCGGCTTCCCGGCCCATGTGAAATTGAACGTGGAGCCTGAGCGCATTGAGCACCTGATCATCAACGGAGCGGAATGCGAGCCATACGTGACCAGCGACACGGTGACTATGACCGATCGCCGTGAGGATATGGCGTACGCCCTGGAGACCATGAAAACCCATCTGGGTATCAAGCATATCATTATCGGTATTGAATCCAATAAGCCCCAGGCCATTGCTTCCATGAAGGAACTGATGAAGGACGTGTGCGAGGGATGCAAGGTGGAGGTGAAGGTGCTTCCTTCTATGTATCCGCAGGGCGGTGAGAA
>JBGVJO010000045.1:0-10062 GCA_045129535.1 Eubacteriales bacterium | reverse complement strand
GTCGCCTCGCACCGTGCCCGGCAGGCCGGATCGTGCAATTCCTCATAGGTGAAGCCGGAATAGATCCAGATTGTTTTGGTCGGATATGCCTCACGTACCCGACGGAGGAAGGGAAGCAGATCCCGCTGGTTTTCCGCCTCCATAGGCTCACCGCCCAAAACGGTCAGGCCCTGTATGTAGGCAGGGCGGAGCATGGACAGGATCTTGTCCTCTACCTCGGCGGTGAAGGGATCACCGTAGGTGAAGTCCCATGTCTGGGGTTGGAAGCAGTTGGGACACCGGTTGCGGCAGCCGGATACGAACAAAGAAATCCGTACGCCGATGCCGTTGGCAATATCGCAGTCTTTGATCTCACCGTAATGCATGAAAACTCCTTACAGGTGCAGAACCCGTTCCTTGATTTCCTGGGTGCGTCCCTGATTCCAGTACTGAGTGCCTATGTAACCGCAGGTGCGGCGGGCCACGTTCATCTTATCCTGATCCCGGTTCTTGCAGTTGGGGCATTCCCAGATCAGCTTGCCATCCTCTTCCACGATGGCGATCTCGCCGTCGAAGCCGCATTCCTGGCAGTAGTCGCTCTTGGTGTTCAACTCGGCGTAGATGATGTTGTCGTAGATGAACTTCATCACTTCCAGAACCGCATCCAGATTCTGCTGCATATTGGGCACTTCCACGTAGCTGATGGCGCCGCCCGGGGACAGATGCTGGAACTGGGCCTCGAACTTCAGCTTATCGAAGGCGTTGATGGGCTCGGTTACGTGTACGTGATAGCTGTTGGTGATGTATCCCTTGTCGTTCACACCCTCCACGATACCGAAACGCTTCTGCAGGCACTTGGCAAACTTGTAGGTAGTGGATTCCAGGGGCGTGCCGTACAGGCTGAAATCGATGTTGTGCTGAGCCTTCCAGCGGCGGCAGGCCGCGTTCATATATTCCATTACTTCCAGCGCAAAAGGCGTGGCGGCAGGATCGGTATGGCTCATACCGGTCATGTATTTCACGCACTCGTACAGACCCGCATATCCCAGGGAAATGGTGGAATAGCCGCCGTAGAGGAGCTTGTCAATGGGCTCACCCTTCTCCAGACGGGCGCAGGCGCCGTACTGCCAAAGGATCGGTGCCGCATCGGACAAAGTACCCTTCAGACGGTTGTGGCGGCACATCAGTGCCTCGTGGCAAAGCTCCAGTCTCTCGTCGAAAATGCTCCAGAACTTGTCCACGTTTCCGCCGGAGGAGAGGGCGATGTCGGGCAGATTCAAGGTAACTACGCCCTGGTTGAAGCGGCCGTAGTACTTGGGCTGATTCGTTTCCGGGTCCACGTAGGGGGTGAGGAAGCTGCGGCATCCCATGCAGGTGTAGCAGTGGCCCTCGCCGTGTTTGTCCCCCGTCAACTCCAGCATCTTCTTCTCGGAGATGTAGTCGGGAACCATACGCTTGGCGGTGCACTTGGCTGCCAGCTTGGTCAGATACCAGTAGGGGGAATCCTCGGTGATGTTGTCCTCCTCCAAAACGTAGATCAACTTCGGGAAGGCGGGAGTGACCCATACGCCCTTCTCGTTCTTGACGCCCTGGTGGCGCTGCTTCAGCACTTCCTCGATGATCATGGCCAGGTCCCGCTTTTCCGCGGCGTCCTTGGCCTCGTTCAGATACATAAATACGGTCACGAAGGGAGCCTGTCCGTTGGTGGTGAGCAGAGTTACAACCTGATACTGGATGGTCTGTACGCCGCGGCGGATCTCCTCACGGAGACGCTCCTCCACGATGGAGCTGATCTGCTCCTCGGTGGGAGTAGCCCCGATGGCTTCCATCTCGGCGATCACCGCCGTGCGGATCTTCTCACGGCTCACCTGCACGAAGGGAGCCAGATGGGTCAGGGAGATGGACTGGCCGCCGTACTGATTGGAGGCAACCTGTGCCACGATCTGGGTGGCGATGTTGCAGGCGGTGGCAAAGGAGTGGGGACGCTCGATCAGCGTGCCGGTGATAACCGTGCCGTTCTGCAGCATATCCTCCAGATTGACCAGATCGCAGTTGTGCATGTGCTGTGCGTAGTAGTCCGTGTCGTGGAAGTGGATAATACCGTCGTTGTGGGCCTTCACGATCTCCTGGGGCAAGAGAATACGGTTGGTGATATCCCGGGAAATCTCACCCGCCATGTAGTCACGCTGGGTGGAGTTGATGATGGGATTCTTGTTGGAATTCTCCTGCTTGGCCTCCTCGTTGTTGCACTCGATCAGGCTCAGGATTTTGTCGTCGGTGGTGTTGGACTGACGAACCAGATTACGGGTGTAGCGGTAGGTGATGTAGGAGCGAGCCACCTCAAAGGCACCGTGTGCCATGATCTGCTGCTCTACCATATCCTGCACTTCCTCCACGCCGGGAGAGCGGCCCAATTCCTCGCAGGCGAGAACCACGCGCTCCGCGATGCGGCGGATCTGGGTGGGGGTCATACGGATGCCCTCGTCCACGGTCTCGTTGGCCTTGGAGATGGCGCGGATGATCTTGGTAATATCAAATACGGCCTCAGAGCCGTTTCGCTTGATGATCTTCATACCGATTGGTTATCCTTTCCTTGAAATACTATATATTCTATAAATTGTAGTCTGTGCCTTATGATGATACCATATAATGTGGTGCTTGTCAATCGGAATTTTTTCAGTTTCGACAGATTTTTCACCATATTGACATTGTGCACGAAGATATACTATAATGATTGTGGAATAATACCAAGGAGGTGTGCGCTATGCGAAAAATCAAGAATCTTTTCCCGATCCTTTTGTACTCCCTCGGCCACGCCGCCCTGGTCTCCCTCGGTGCGGTCTGTTTTCTCAACGTGGCGGCCATCACCCTGTCCCCCTTCGGCAGTACAGGATCCTATCCCCGATTTTTACCCTTCTGTGTCCTTGCCGGCATGGCGGCGTTTGTTTTGTTTATCCTTCTTCTTACGCTCAACGCCCGCTATTTTCTCAACCACGATACCCACCTCCGGCGGAAGATCGCCTTGGAAGTCGTCCTGACGCTTATCCTTACCCTTCCGGGTATGTGGCTGTGGGAGAATCTTCTTAGTTGGCTGCAGAAAATTCTATAAAGTAAAAAGCAGGCCTTTGCCTGCTTTTTTCATTCCCCATTCTGCAAAACAACCCGCATCTCCATCTCCATGGGATACCGCACAAGATTCACCCCGTCCAGATCCTCCCGCGTCATGTCCACCGCCGTGATGGCCGGATTCTCGTAGGTGGTGTAGTAGTAGATCCCCCGATCGGCACTGCAGCAGGAGGTGTAGATCGTCCGCTCGTACTCCCCATCGCCCACAAGGCAGCATCCCCGAGGCTGCTCCACCGATCCCAGAATGTGAAAGAATTGCCCCACGCTCTCCGTTTCCGTGTCGCCGGAAACGGAGTTCATTTTTACAAAAGTTGCCCGCACGAATCGGGAAGGGGAGGACAGATCCCCCGGCAAGCCCATGGCCCCCATTCCCCGGCTGTATGGGCGCAAATCCAGCTTGTCCGAGAATCGGTTTTCCGGCGAGGTGGCGGACAGATGCATAAAGTCGTTCAGGCGGAACAACTGCTGTGGGAACGGGGGATTGTTGGTCAGTACCCCCACGGAATTGTCGTAGACCATCACCCCCTCCGCCACCGATTCCACCGTCACGGATTCCTGCCGATCCGCCACCATCCAGTGGAGATCCGACACGGGCAGATCCTCGCGGAAGGGCGTGTCCGTCAAGCGGATCCGGGAAAGGAGCCCCCTTGCCTCCGCCACCGTAGCGCATTGCCCCAGAATCCACGGGATGAACTCAAACTGGCAGACGTTGTCCCCCTCGGGGGCGGGGGATCGGTACACCGCGTTGCCCACGAAATTCAGTCCCGCCATACATAATCCCTTTTCGTTCATCCCGTCGTAGTAGAGCGGATAACCGTCGGCCACGTAGGCCATGCCGATCAGTGCGTGGTGCACGCTCATCGTGCCTCCGTGACGGAATTTCAGAGGGAACCGCCGAGGCGTCACCGTGATGTGGGTGGGGAAGGTGGACTCATAATCCAGCGTCCGCCCGAAGTAGAAATCCTTGGTTTTGTACGTTGTTGCAGTGCACATAACGACCTCCGTGAAGTAGGATGGTATTATTGTGGAAGATTTGGCGGGAGATTATGTGGGATCAATTGGCGCCCGTAACAAATTTATTGACGGAACTCCTTTCCCGTGATACAATAAATCCAACGGAGCGTTGAGTTTGTGTTGCTTTACAGTCGCTTCAAATGGTTTGGATAGTGTGCGATAATGTAGACACGGTACCGAAATAAACAACACAAGGAGAAAACCATGTCACTGTCTATAGGAAAAACAATTAAGAAGCTGCGTAAGGAGCGCAATCTGACGCAGGAAGAACTGGCTGAGTTGCTGAATGTTACCGCTCAGGCTGTATCCAAATGGGAAAACGAAACCGGAATGCCGGACATTTCCCAGATTCTCCCCCTTGCAAGCGTATTTGGCGTGAGCACCGACGTTCTTTTTGGCTCGGTGAATCGCAACGAGCAGGAGGAGGTGCAGAAGATTATTAACGATCTGCACGAAAAGCGAAAGACGCTGGAGATTGATGATCTGGAAGACTACAAACAGAAACAGGAGGCATTGAAGAAATACCCGAACAACTATACCCTTTTGTACAGTTGTTTTGTGAGAGGATGTTTTATTCTGTGTTCTGATTCGGGAGAGAATTTGTCCAAAGCGGAGCGCAAGGTCATCTATGACGAGTGTATGCGTCAAAGCCAGGTCATTTTTTCATACTGCCCCGATACGGACCTGGTGATCAATACTCGAAGAGAGTTGATTGGTCTGTTGGAAATGGAGGGAGAGACGGAGAAGGCTCGCGCACTCATTGAGCAGCTTCCGAACAGCGTGACCGATGTTTCCGGTATGATGATGGCAAGATTCCTCGCAGGAAACAAAGATGGCTCGGAGTCGCTTAAGGTTGGTCACAGAAACATTTATGAACTCTTGCGGGAGATGCAGCAGCAGTCGAAACTTCTTGCGAGGGCATATATGAGAGGCGGACAATACGAAAAAGCAGAGGATGTATGCCTTCGAATGCGGGAGATGATCAAGGCAATTTACAAGGAGGAAACGTATATGCCGCCTTTGCACTTGGAGCAGTCAATGTACCGCTATTTGGCCATCTGCAGTTTGAAAAAGCACGATGAGGAAACGGCTCTCTCCTATTTGGAGGAGATGTATGATTATACACTTGGTCAGGCGGAGGGATTCCAGAAAATCCGCTGTGTAAAAAATCCGCTTTTGGAGAGTTATGAGATGGATTTCAATTATCCCACCTATGAGCCTAAAAAACTTCTGCTGCAGGAGTTGGAACGAGAGTGTTTTAAGGCACTGTCCGAGCATCCAAGGTTTAAGCAGCTGAAAGAGAAAGTTTGCCAATTGTCTGATTGATCGGAGCATAGTAAACCCCGGGCATCCTGCGGGATGCCCGGGGTACTTATTATTATAATGATAACAGGGTCAACTTTAGATGATTTTTTGCGCCAGTTTTCTTGCTCGGCGTGCGATCTTTTCATAAGTTTTTGTTAACAACTCCGGACGTGCGATCCAATTATTATTTTCATCATAATAACCGGTTGTCACATAAACTCTTGCTTGATCTGTATCATTTCGAGAGAATTTTGCTTCTATGAGCGACAGGGAAAAAGGACCGAACAAATCATCGTTTAGGTAGTACCTGCCGTAGCAATCGATTCCATGTGTTATTTTATTCGAAGGATAAAGCTCTGGAATATAAAAGTAATAGCTATTATATTCGGGAACCACCACAGAAAGGTCGGCGCTTGGGAAGGAGGGTTTTTCTGTATGATTCCCACATAAAATTAAGCACCCCAATTCTAAGGCATACTGTGATAATTTTTTGAAGCTTTCGTAATCCATAATATAATTTAGTTGTTTGCCCATATAGCGCCTCCTTTTTTACCAATATATCACATTTCCGCAAATAAATCAAGGCGAAGCGGAGATATACCAAGGCTGCGGCTTGGATAAACAACTCCCAATTACCGTATGTGTTCCCACTGATGCTCGGCGCATCAAAGCCTCCCTCCGGGAGGGAGGTGGCACGCGAAGCGTGACGGAGGGAGCCTGCGGGACATACGATTCAGCTGAATTTTCAGTACTCGCGCTCTCCCTCAGTCGCCGCGACTTTGGCTTTGCCAAGTCGAAGCGACAGCTCCCTCCCGGAGGGAGCCTCACGAAGAGAGACGTTTAGCCGGGAACATACCGTCAAATTGGGACATAAATAAAAATAAAAAGGGCATCCTGCGGGATGCCCGGGGTGTTTTTACTCGGCGAACTGTACGCTTTCGGCAAATCCTTTGATTTTCTCCTCGTATCTGTCGGCGGCGGATTTATGGGTGGCAAACTGCACGGCCCAGAACGCCTTATCGGATTTGTACATAAAGATGGTGTAGTGGAAATTCTCTTTTGTTTCGGGATTATGGTAATCGTATTCGAAGTAGGGGATTCCGTTGTGATAAGCCAGGGGATGATCCACGTAGTCGTTGTTCTCCATCAGAACCTGGCTGTAATCCGCCAAGGACCATTCCTCCAACCCCTCGTAATCCTCAAACGCTTCCCGCAGAACGATAAGTGCCATATAGTGGGATTCGCACATGAGGGAGAAGCCGTCCATCTCTGTCTGCTCGAAATCCTCGTTCAGCGTGATCTGAATGCCCTCCGCCGCAAAGGATTTGGACGTGTCCTCCGACGAGTCGGACAGGATGCTGCCGGTAAAGAGAAGTCCCACGGCGATGCCGATAACGGATGCGGAGATAAGGATGGGCGTGCCGCGGCGGGCACCCTGCTTGCGGTTGGCCGCCACCTCTTCGCTGTCGTTGTTGTCGAAGCGGAACGCGTTTCCGTTGCCGGGATTAAAATGATTTTTACCGGTCAGGACGATATCCTCCGATCCCTCGGGGAGAGGATAGAACTCGTTGCAGTATTCTTTGCTCAGCGAATCCACGATGGCAAAGACTTTTGCGGCCTCATCGCCGATGGCAACGGTCATTTCCTTGCCGCTTTTCAATTCGCCCAGCTTGCGGCAGGGGACGCCGCCGATGGTGATCTCCGTGGAGGTGGGATCCTCGATATAGAATTTCATTTTCATGGCGCAGCCAACAAAGGTTTTGGTGCGTTTGATTGTCAGATTACGCATAGTCATGCCCTCCGGCGTTTTTTACCAGTGTATCACAGAGGGCGAAATTTGTCAATAACGCAGGCGGGAGGGGATCTTTGTTTGGCGGAAAGGGAGGGATTCGTTCTTGAATTTTGCGAGGCAGTTTGTGCAAACCGTTCGTGTATGCCTCGCAAAATTCTTCGGTCACCGCTACAAACCGTCCCCCGGACGGTTTGCTTAACGCTGCGTTCGAATCCCTCCGGAAAGTCTAAACGAAACAAAAACGGTATCCCGTTTGGGATACCGTCTTTGTTTGGCGGAAAGGGAGGGATTCGAACCCTCGGTCGGGTATTAGCCGACACACGATTTCCAGTCGTGCGCCTTAGACCAGCTCAGCCACCTTTCCGTACTCAAGCCTTGACATTATACCACGCCGGGAACAAAAAATCAACCCCTTTTTTGAGATTGTTTAAAAAATTTTTTGTTTTCTGTCAAAATGCCCTTCTGCAAATCAGAAATTTCTTGACAAATCCGCCCGGCGAACATATAATAAAGCATATAATAAATGAATGAATCGGCAGAGAATGCCCCGGCATGATCTGCCCTTTGTTGTTTAACCCATTACATAAGGAGTTACCCTCATGTACTCAATTGCAGAGATTTTCGGAATCAAGGTGTTCAACGACGCGGTGATGCGGCAGCGGCTGCCCAAGGATACCTATCGCGCCCTGGTGGCGGCTATGGGCATCGGCAAGCGTCTGGATATCAGTGTCGCCAACGTGGTGGCCAACGCTATGAAGGATTGGGCCATCGAGCAGGGAGCCACCCACTTCACCCACTGGTTCCAGCCCATGACGGGCATCACGGCGGAGAAGCACGACAGCTTCATTTCCCCCACCGACGGCGGCAGCGTGATTATGGAGTTTTCCGGCAAGGAGCTGATCCAGGGCGAGCCGGATGCCTCCTCCTTCCCCTCCGGCGGATTGCGTGCCACCTTTGAGGCCAGAGGATATACTGCCTGGGATCCCACTTCTTATGCGTTTATAAAGGACGGCGTGCTGTGCATTCCCACCGCCTTCTGCTCCTACGGCGGCGAGGCGCTGGACAAGAAAACGCCCCTCCTCCGTTCTATGGAGGCGATCAACAAGCAGACCTTGCGGGTGCTCCGCTTGTTCGGCAATACGGACGTGGCGGCGGTAAAGACCACCGTCGGTCCGGAGCAGGAGTATTTCCTCATTCCGCGGGAGATGTTTGACCGCCGTAAGGATCTGATCTACACAGGCCGCACCCTGTTCGGCGCCAAGCCCCCCAAGGGACAGGAGCTGGACGATCACTATTTCGGCGTTATCAAGCCCCGGGTTGCCGCCTTTATGAAGGATATCGATCAGGAGCTTTGGCAGCTTGGTATTCTGGCCAAGACGGAGCACAACGAGGCGGCTCCCGCTCAGCACGAGCTGGCCCCCATCTTCACCACCTCCAATATCGCCACCGATCACAACCAGCTGACTATGGAGATCATGCAGCGCACGGCGCGCAAGCATGATCTGGTCTGCCTGCTTCACGAAAAGCCTTTTGCGGGCGTGAACGGCAGCGGTAAGCATAACAACTGGTCCATTTCCACCGACACCGGTGTGAATCTGCTCAATCCCGGCGAAACGCCGGCGGAAAACGCCCAGTTCCTTCTGTTCCTGGCCGCCGTCATCAAGGCGGTGGATGAATACCAGGATCTGCTTCGCATCTCCGTGGCCGGTGCCGGCAACGATCACCGTCTGGGTGCCAGCGAGGCACCGCCTGCCATCGTATCTATGTTCCTTGGTGATGAGCTGAACGAAATCTTGGACGCCATCAAGAACGACCACCCCTACAGTGCCGGTGAAAAGCAGCTTCTGAAGGTAGGCGTTCACGTCCTGCCCCGCTTCCCCAAGGATTCCACGGATCGGAACCGCACCTCTCCCTTCGCCTTCACGGGCAATAAGTTTGAATTCCGTATGCTGGGCTCCTCTGCCTCCGTGGCGGATGCCAATACGGTTCTGAATACCGCCGTGGCGGATGTACTTCGCCAGTTTGCGGATGAGCTGGAGGGCAAATGGGACTTTGAGGGTGCGCTTCACGATCTGATCCGCCGCACCATTCGGGAGCACGACCGCATCATCTTCAACGGCAACGGCTACGACGATGCCTGGACGAAGGAAGCGGAGGCGCGCGGACTCTCCAATTACCGCACCACCCCCGATTGCCTGCCCCATCTTCTGGATGAAAAGAATATCGCCCTCTACACCCGTCATAAGGTGTTCAGCGAGACGGAGCTCCATGCCCGGTACGAGATTTTGCAGGAGAACTACCGTAAGGTAGTCCGCATCGAGGCTTTGACGATGATCGATATGGCAAGAAAGGATATCCTGCCGGCGGTCAGCCGTTACGGCGCAGCCCTGGCAACGGCACTGGATGCCAAGCAGAGAGTGGGCGTCAACGATATCTACGAGCGGGAAAGCGCCGCACAGATTTCCTCCCTCACCGGGGAAATGTATGAAAAGCTTCTCCATCTGGAGAGGGAATTGGATGCCCTGGCCGCCGTCTGCGATTCAGCGGAGCAGTCTATGTTCTATAAAGAACGCATCCTTCCCGCTATGGCGGAGTTGCGTCGGGTGGGCGATGCCCTCGAATCCGTGACTGCCGCCGAGTATTGGCCTTTCCCCACCTACGGCGAGCTCCTCTTTGGAGTAAGATAAATCAAAAAGACTGCTGCATATGCAGGAGTCTTTTTTTGATCGGGATTGTCTGTATTTTTGCAGTTTGTGTTCCCCCATTTGCAACTTGCGAAAAATGCCTTGCTTTGCCTCAGTTGCCTGTGATATGAAAGGGAGGAATGCACAGTAATTTCCTTGTAG
>JBGVJO010000044.1:0-4850 GCA_045129535.1 Eubacteriales bacterium | reverse complement strand
ACGATGGCGATAAATGCCGTTCTCTTCTCACTTGCAAATGTATGTTCCATAATTATTTTCCTTCTGTCAATTTCAATTTCTTCATAATTTCCCGCTGGCGGGAGCACATAGTTTCCTCGTCCTCCGGGGAGCGTTCATGATCGTATCCCAACAAATGCAACACGGAATGCACGCACAAAAAGGCCGCTTCTCTCTCATAAGAGTGTCCAAGCTCCGCTGCCTGCTCCTTTGCCCGCTCCAGAGAAAGAACGATATCACCAAGCTCCACGCATCCGTCGCCGAGAGGGGTTTCACCGGCGTAAAAGTCGTACAGCGGGAAGGAAAGCACATCCGTTGCCGTATCCTTTTCCCGATAGGTACGGTTCAACTCCCTGATCCCCTCGTTGTCCACGAACGTAAGGGATATCTCCGCATCACGACCGAAGTTCTCATGTGCGAGGGTGGCCTTGATGGCGCGTTTGATCAGCATCCGCAAACGCAGACCGGCTTTCATAACCTTTTGGTTGTCGGACCAATAGATTTTCACTTTCATTTCTGTCCCTCTTTTCTCGTCCGCGTTGCGTGAAACCGTTTTTTCTCCTCACTGCGCTTTTCGGACACGCGCTGACGTCGCTCTCGGTCATCCCGATCGTAGGCCATGATGATCTTCTGCACCAGCCGGTGACGAACAACGTCGCGCTCAGAGAACTCGTGCACAGCGATACCTTCGATATTCTTCAGAATACGAACGGCCGCCGCCAGACCGCTCTTTTTGCCGTCGGGCAAGTCGGTCTGGGTAAGATCACCCGTTACCACGATCTTGGAACCGTTACCAAGACGGGTCAAAAACATTTTCATCTGCTCCTGGGTGGTATTCTGCGCTTCATCCAGGATGATGAAGGAGTTATCCAACGTCCGACCGCGCATATAGGCCAGAGGGGCAATCTCAATAGTCATCTTCTCCATCAGGCGGGCCACCGATTCCGCTCCCATCATCTCATACAGTGCATCATACAGAGGTCGGAGATAGGGATCAATCTTACTTTGCAAATCACCCGGCAAAAAACCAAGTTTTTCGCCTGCTTCCACCGCAGGGCGCGTCAGGATGATGCGTGAAATATCGTGGGTGCGAAGCGCCTTCACCGCCATTGATACGGCCAGATAGGTCTTACCGGTGCCGGCAGGGCCCGTGCTGATGACAATGGTGTTCTTCTGGATTGCGTCCACGTATTTTTTCTGTCCCACGGTTTTGGCCTTCACGGGCTTGCCCCGCGCCGTCACGAAGAAGCAGTCGTCATCCAACTGGGACAACTCTTCCTGTGCACCGTCCTGTACCATACGGATCACGTAATCCACGCTTTGATCGCTCAATTCGTCACCGAGGGATGCGGCCTTTTTCAAATACACCAGCGCGTCATACGCACGGTTTACCGAATGATCGTCACCTTCGATGAGGATGCAATCTCCCGCTCCGTTTTCGTCGGCACGGTTGAAGATCCGCACGCCAAAGGCCTCCTCCAGCCGACGGGCGTGTTTGTCAAAGCTTCCGAAAATACAGCGGGTAATCTCGGAATTGGATACAAGCAATTTTTTCTGTGTCATATGTTTCCTTCTGTCTGAAGTATTTTTACGATGATGCGATGGGAGCTGTCGCAGCAATATCAGTTACGCAAACCAAATGCGCCGTGATGCGGTACACGTTTTCATCCTCATAATGGCTTAACTCGGCAGACACGATCTCCGCATCTATGAGGAGAGCGTCCAGCTCCTCCCGATATTTCATCATTGCCTCTACGTACGCCTGACTGTCACTGAACGGATGCGGTTCCATTACGTATACCCGCTCCTTTTCCTCACGGATTTGAACAGGCAAAGCTACGCCTCCAGGCAATGAAAAGTTTTTCTCCGATAATATTGTATCATAAGTTGGGTTGTCAATGCTACTCTTTCCGAAAAGTTTTATTTCTTTTCCGAAAAATATTATGCTTTTTCTTACAAATTCCTCCCCAGTGTACACTTTTTGCTGCCCATTTTTGGGAATTTCCACCGTAATCTGCCGATTTACCCTTGCAAGCACACTTCCGGCCGCATACTCGTACCGCAATCCATCCTCCCCGATTGCAATCACGCCGCTGATGAGAAGGTCCCCTTTTCGTACCACGTCGTTGATCACTACCGCTGCCTTGCCGGCACGGATCTGCACCTCCGTAAACTGGCCGTCCTCCTTGGCAATTACGTTGGCAACGCCTGCGGATCCATCCCCGGGCTGCCTTTCCCCCAGGTTTTCCCGTACCTGTACGTGGGCAACTGTTCCCACCATATTGACCGATATCCAGGCAATCTCATCCGTCGTCAAAAGAAACTCATTCTGAAGAACGTCAAAATCGATTTCTTTAAAAAAGGAGCCTACTCCAAAGCCGTAATCGGCCAGCATACGCACGATCTGTCCATCGTCCAACTTTTCGTTGCCCGTTACTTCCACGTCCCACACGACGCAGCACGACAATGCGGTAATCCAGGCAAAGATCAGAGTCCCGAGGAGTACCCCCCACCGTTGCCGGTATCGGCGAAACAACGCAGGAAATCCTTTTGGTTCCCCCACAGTGAGCGGGATATTTTGCTTTGAGCACGCACGCTGTAACGCGTCGGCATCCCGCTCTGAGATGCGGAATGAGATCCCGCCGTCCGCTTCACTTCGGATATGCCAGTGAGAATATGCCCCCGCATACAGCATATTCAGCATCTGCACAGAGCACTCACCCGGAACAGAAACCGTTTTGTATCCTCCCAGAATATGCAGCCATGCCTTCACCATATCGGGTTCTCCTCCCGGTAATTCGGATGGACGGAGTCAATCTTACCGCAGACGGTGATCCGGTCACCGCTGAGAGAGTGCATCTCCAACCGCTCGCCCAAAATGAGTACGTTCCCCGACACGCCGCGCAGAAGTATCCGATCCGGCATATAGATCAGCACGCCCTCGCATCCGGATATACTGATTTCGCAATCGCCTACGATCTGCACGGTACTCCACGTGGACACCCCCTCCAGGGGAACGTCCAGTATATCCCGCATCCGCTCTTGCCATCGAATTTTTCTTTGCATCTTTTTGTTGCTGCTCAATCTATTTTCCACCGCCCTATCATAGATATAATTGTCCACGGATCTGCTTCATCATATGCCGCAGAATCCGCCATCATTCAAGAAAAAGAGGGGCGTGTATGACGCAAAAAAGGATTACCGGCTATGCATATGGAATGCCTATACTTCTCGTTCTTTGCACGGTATGTCTCCTCGTACAATCCGACACGGCCGAGGGGGCTGCATACGACGCATTAAAGATGTGCGCCTCGGTCATTGTCCCGTCACTTTTTCCCTATATGGTCATTTCGTCACTTCTTGTTCAGACAGGGGCGTCGGATCAAATCGGACGATGGCTTTCCCGTCCCGTTAAAAGTGCGTTCCGCCTCCCCGGATGTGCCGGAAGTGCCGTTGTCCTGGGAGCCTTGTGCGGTTTTCCCGTGGGCGCAAAGACTGCCTGTCAGTTATATGAAAGGGGATCCGTTACAAAACGGGAATGTGAGCGGCTGATTGCCATCGCCAACAACACAGGGCCATCCTTCGTCATCGAGGTGGTTGGAGCGCATTTTTGGGGATGCCGCGGCATGGGACTCACGATTTACCTAGCGCAAATTCTGTCGTCCGTTCTGCTCGGATGGATTACCTCCCGCAAGGAAACAAAACCTACAGATACCCCGACAATCCACACGTCGCAGTGTGATCTTCTGCAGTGTCTTACTGCCTCGGTCACGCACTCCGCCCGCTCCGTTGTGTCCGTGTGCGGATTCATCGTATTCTTTGCCGTGGTCACGTCACTGATCGGGCAAATGACTGCCACACTGCCCATAGCTTTCGCCGCGCCTATACTGGGTGCAGTTCTGGAATTTTCCACCGGTGCGGCGGCAGCCTCCGATTTGGGTGGCATATACGGTGCTTTCCTTACGGGATTTACCGTCAGCTGGTCGGGAATATCCGTATTTGCACAGTGCAAGGCATTCACCGCTCCGCACGGCATTTCCCTGCGCTTCACAGCCGCCTGTAAGGCAGTACAAGGGCTCCTCACAGGTTTGGCAGCGGCTTTCTACTACGTGCTGTGGTTCACACCAGCCGCCACCGTATCCACCGCCATTCCGCAAACGGATATTCCACCGGCTGTTATTCTCGCGGAAATCCTCATACTTACGGCGGCATCCATTCAAATTCCCCGCAGAAACACTTGATTTGTTCCCGTAAATGTATTATACTGTACGTATGATGATTGCTTCGTGAGGTGCGTATGAAAAAGAAATCGCCGGAAATTGACCGTATCTGCAAATACTGTGAGTTGGCATCGTCCCTGAACGACCCCGACCGGATGCTGTGCCACAAGAAAGGCATCGTCAATGCAGGCTATTCCTGCCGTGCTTTTCAGTATGACCCCCTGAAGCGGGATCCGGGCAAGCGGCCGGTAGCGGAAGTCCCTCAATTTGTGGACATAGACGCCCCGGAGGAATAAGGAAAATCTTATAAATTCTGTTTACAAGCACACAAAAGTATGGTATACTATCTTTGTGTGCTTTTCTTTTTATAGAAAACAACTTCCGCACACGGAGGTATACATTGATTATTGCATTGGAAGAAGCCAAGCTTGAATTAAATAATTTCAGAGAACATATTGTGGAGTTGGGAAACGCGCTCCGCATCGATTCCCTGCGGGAACAGGCCAATACCCTGGAGGAGAAATCCCAGTCCCCCGATTTCTGGAACGATCAGGAGAAATCCACCAAGGCATTGCAGACCTTGAAGCAGCTGAAGGACAAGATCGAGCGCTA
>JBGVJO010000043.1:0-6706 GCA_045129535.1 Eubacteriales bacterium | reverse complement strand
CCGTAATTCATGGTGTGTCCGGTGTGAAGGTGTGCCGAGATACCTACAACGTCAAAGCCGGGAAGCTTTATAAAAACGAATGTGTTTGGTTTTCTCAGCTGACCGATGAGTATATCCGGGATCTGGGAACGATTGCCTGCGATTCTGACGCGGACGACGATTATCCTACGGCAATTTATACTTTTTTAGAAGAGGATTACGATGTGGCCGTCAACGGAAACGATCGGGTTCACGGCAGACCTTTGCTGATCAAGGAAAATCCCCCCAAAGTGGTCGGGGACAAGATTTTCGTGGATGAATATAACATCCGCTATACCATGGGAACCTTCGATGTGACTATCGGAGAGAGATCCTTTGAAACCATCAAATTTATCAATGTCCAGAATAATACTCTGGTAACAGAAAACTATGTGGATACAAATGGCAGGCTTGTTTTTCTGCGTTGGTATGAGTCGGTTGCCTGTATTGAGCAGACGGAATGGTATACCGACGAGTGGAAACAAAGCATTTTGCATCAGAATCCCAAACTGATCGTCAACGACAGGGAATACCGCCTGCTTGAGGACCGTATCAGCGAATACGCACTATAACCCCACGCCCCGCCTCGTGCGGGGCTTTTTCGTTATGTTGATACATAAAAAGCCTTCTCCTGTGGGAGAAGGTGGCAGCCGAAGGCTGACGGATGAGGAGTCAGAAAATAAGGTTATAGCACCTCATCCACCACGCGACGTTCCGCTTTGCGGAACGTCGGCGCGATCCCCCTTCCCCCGCTGGGGTAGGCTATTCATTTTTTGCGATTCTCTATCAAATTACCTTATATCCGGCATCTTCGATGATTTCCTTCAGCTTCGCATCGGAGATGTCTTCCTTCAGAGTCAGCACCGCAGTGCCGCTTTCGTGGCTGACCAGGGCGGATTCTACCTCGGGCAATGCCTCCAGCGTCTTCTTTACCCGTGCCTCGCAGTGGGGGCACATCATGCCTTCAATTTTCAAAGTCTTTTCCATAACCGTATCTTCCTTTTTTATTTGGATTTGTTTTATCGTATTCTGACGGATCTTCCGATCCCGATCCGCGCGGCGGATGTTCACCAGATTCAGCCGCAGGGCGTTGCTTACCACGCAGAAGCTGGACAGACTCATAGCGGCGGCGCCGAACATGGGATTCAGCTGCCACTGGAAGGCATGAATGAACACGCCCGCTGCCAGGGGAATACCGATGGCGTTGTAGAAGAATGCCCAGAACAGATTCTCGCGGATGTTCGTGAGGGTTGCCCGGCTCAGCCGGATGGCGGCGGGCACGTCGGACAGGCGGCTCTTCATCAGCACCACGTCCGCCGCATCGATGGCGATATCCGTTCCCGCACCGATGGCGATGCCGGTGTCTGCCCGGGTCAGGGCCGGCGCGTCGTTGATGCCGTCGCCCACCATGGCCACCTTGCCTTCCTCGGTGAGGGAGCGGATCACGGCCTCCTTGCCGTCCGGCATGACGGAAGCAATCACCTCGTCTACGCCCGCCTCACGGGCAATGGCGCGGGCAGTCTTTTCATTATCTCCCGTCAGCATAATTACGCGGATACCCATGTTCTGCATCTCGCGGATCGCGCGGGGGCTATCTTCCTTGATTGCGTCTGCCACGGCGATCACGCCCAGCAGGCGATCCTCCCGTGCAAAGAACAACGGTGTCTTTCCGGATTCGGAGAGGGTACCTGCTGCATCCTGCATTGCCTGGGGAATGGACGCCTTTTCACCGACGAAGGCAGCGTTTCCGCCCCACAGAATCTTACCCTCCAGCACGGCGGTCAATCCGCGGCCTGGGAGAATGGAGAAATCCGATACGTCCCGCGGGGAGATTCCCCGAAGGCTCGCTTCCTCCAGCACGGCACGGGAGAGGGGATGCTCGCTTTTTGCTTCCAAGGCGGCCGCGGCGGTGAGAAGCTCTTCTTCGCTTATACCGTCGGCGGTAAGGATATCCGTTACCTTTGGTTCACCGGAGGTGATGGTGCCCGTTTTGTCCAGTACCACGATCTGCGTCCGACCGGCGGCCTCCAGGGAGGCGGCGGTTTTGAAAAGGATGCCGTTTTTGGCACCCACGCCGGTGCCCACCATAATGGCTACGGGCGTGGCCAATCCCAAGGCACAGGGACAGCTGATGACGAGCACGGAGATGCCTCGGGCCAATGCGAAGCCCACGGATTCACCCAAGAGGAGCCATACGACCGTCGCCACAGCGGCGATGGCCATCACCACCGGCACGAAGATGCCGGAAACGGTATCGGCAATCTTGGCGATGGGCGCTTTGGTGGCCGCCGCATCGCTGACCATCTGAATAATGCGGGAGAGGGTGGTGTCCTCGCCGACCTCGGTGGCCTCACACGTAAGAAATCCGGATTGGTTGATGGTGCCGGCGGATACTTTGTTCCCGGCGGATTTGTCGGCGGGAATGCTTTCGCCCGTCAGGGCGGATTCATTCACAGCGCTCTCGCCTTCTTTCACGACTCCGTCCACGGGGATGCTCTCGCCCGGGCGGACGACAAACACGTCCCCACGCACCACGTCGGTGACGGGGATGCTTACTTCCATACCATCCCGGATCACCGTAGCGGTTTTGGGCGCCAGATTCATCAGCCCCTTCAGGGCATCGGTGGTTTTGCCCTTGGAACGGGCTTCCAGCATCTTGCCCACGGTGATCAGAGTAAGGATCATGGCCGCCGATTCAAAATAGAACTCGTGCAGATAGTGGTCGGCATGCTCGGCGTGCCCCAGCATCTGTGCGTGGGACATGGCGAACAACGCATAGGTGCTGTATCCGAAGGCAGCGGTAGAGCCCAGCGCCACCAGCGTGTCCATATTGGGGGATCGGTGGCAAAGGCCGCGGAATCCGCTTATGAAAAATTTCTGATTGATCACCATAACGGCGGCGGTAAGAAGAAGCTGGCACAGTCCGATCGCCACGGGATTTTCGGCCAAGACGGCGGGCAGAGGCCAGCCCCACATGGTGTGCCCCATGGAGATATACATCAGCACGGAAAGAAATACAAGGGACGAGACCAGGCGGCGGCGCAGCGCCGGTGTTTCCCCATCGGGGAGGTCACTCTCCCGGGCGGATGCTTGCTTTTTCTCCCCTTTGGGAGAGGCGCTATATCCCGCATCCTGTACGGCTTGGAGGATGGCTTCCTCCGAGGCGGTGCCTTCCACACCCATGGAATTGGTCAAAAGACTGACCGCACATTCCGTCACGCCGGGAACGGCGCACACGGCCTTTTCCACCCGGGCACTGCATGCGGCGCAGCTCATGCCGGTCACGGAATACTGTTTCATACGTGTCACCCCTTTCTTGGATAGGACGTACTTTCTATATATATTATACACCATCGGCGGCGGATTTTGCAAGAGGGAAGTCCTTGACACCGGAGGGTGGATATGATACAATAGGGGTGCTTTTCACACGCTCCTGTGGTGGAATTGGCAGACACGCTGGATTTAGGATCCAGTGCGCAAGCGTGCAGGTTCGACCCCTGTCAGGAGCACCAGGCCGGCAGTGCCGGCTTCCAATCATCGGGTGGCGACATCCGAAAACCGAACTTCATCCCACAAGGGGAGAGTTCGGTTTTGTTTTTACTTGCACCAGACCGGCAGTGCCGGCACCCAATCATCGGGTGACAAAAGCGAAAAGCCAAACTTCATCCCACGAGGGTGGAGTTTTGTTTTTTGGGGGATTCGCGCCTATATCGGATAACGGAAGATACGGCAACTGATATAAAACGGACAGAAACGTGTGCCATATTGTCCATTTACGGCGGGTTCTTTTGTGTGATATAATGTACACAGCATCCAGTGAACCGGACTTGTATGCTAACTTGCTGTGTACGCGAGCCTGCCGCGATGACGTGAACGTCATCGTTTCGCCTGCGGCGACATGCCGGCAGTCTCCAAGGTAAATCACGATGGGGGAATCTGTATGAAAAAGATTTTGTGGAAGATAACTTTGGCATCGGCTGCTACCCTGGCGGCATACATTGCGCTTTATATCCTTTGGGGTGCTATTTTGAACGAGGTGGAAAACGAAACGCTGAAGTTGTTCCTCATCTGCCTTATGACCAGCGCGGCATGCGGATTTTTCCTTTTGTATTTTCTGAAAATCCGAAATTCCGATGGGGAAAAGGAAGTGCTCGCGGATTATAAAGAATGTGCGTACAAATCTTTTTTCGACGATTTGAAGCGGATTCTGCGTCGGGAGGCGAAAACGCTGATCTCCCTCGCAGCCATCGTCATGCTTTGTTTTGCTGTCAATGCGATTACGGAACTGATCACCCAAAAGCCCACCGGATCGCCTTTGACGTTTATTTATGTTTCCTTGTGTATCTTCAGTACGGTTCTTGGACAATCCTTCATCGGTTATGCCCTGAGCGCGGTGATCACTTGTCTGTGCTATCTGATCGCGTTGCTTCTGTGGAGACGAAAGACGTATAACTACTGGATGAAAAACAAATCCTGAGGTGGATATGGAACTGAAAGACAAACTGAAAGAATTGCGTCTGTCCCACAAAATGACCCAGGAGACGGCGGCGGAGCATTTGGGGGTCACCTCCCAGACCGTATCCAAGTGGGAGCGGGGACTGCTCTCACCGGATATCGCCCTCCTTCCGAAAATCGCTTTGTTGTACCGCTGCTCCATTGATTCTCTTTTTTCCATGGATACGGTGTGGGGGATTGAGCACCGGGAAGAATTTTTGAAGAAGATCAGCGCGTATAAGCAGCGCAACGACTGGGCCGGCGAATACGATGCATGGATGCGGGAGATCGAATTGAACCCGGATCACTATGAAAACTATGTCAAAGTGATGCTGGCGGTGGTGCTGCGGAAAGATTTTTCCGATGACAAAGTGAAAAAGATGCTGTCGCTGGCGGAACGGGTGGAAAAATGCTGTACCGACGATACGCTCCGCAACGAAATGTACCGGGTTATGGTGGCGGTTTGCGCCGAGTCGCAGGACGAGGAAACCAAGAAAAAGGCGGAATATTATTACAATAAATTACCCTATTTTATCCACAGCCGGGAGATGTACGCCCGCTACGTGATGGAGGGGGAGACGTATCACCGCCAGGTGAAGGAAACGCTGACCGGGATGGTCAGTCAGGCGGAGGTGTCCGTCCGTCAGCTGATCACACCGGATATGCCGCCCCGGCAACAGCTTTTTTATTATGAAAAGGCCGCCGGGCTGTATGAATTCTTCTGGACGGGCGGTACGGCGGTATATTGGAGGGATCCCTTGTGTGGGATTACATGCACTGTGCATCCTTGCTCAGGGAGTTGGAGCAGTCGACAGAGGCGGACTTCTATATGGAGAAAATCTTCGCTGTGTGGGATGGGCATTTGAATGCACGGGAAAGCATACAAATATCGGATTTGCTCTTTCTAAGCGGATATCCCAAAATAAAACATCCGGGTGTCTGTTTTGTGCAGCAAATGAAGACCATGCTGGAGGATGCCCATCTGGCACCCTATCACGAAAAAATCCAAGATTACCTTACCCGATACGCCGAATGTTTCAAGATTAAGATATAAAACAAAAGCACCTCTTTCCGAGGTGCTTTTTATTATTCGTTATTATACGCCGAAGAACAGCCAGATGAAGATGTACGCGGGGATGATGGCTGCCAGCGTGAAGGGGATGCCGATGCGGAAGAAGTCGCTGTTTTTGACTTCGTATCCTTCACGGCGAAGAATACCGATGCCGGCGATGTTGGCGGAGGCACCGATGGGGGTGATGTTGCCGCCCAGGGTAGCGCCGGAGAGCAGACCGAAATACAGCGGAATGGCCGCCGTGGCAGCATCCACACCCAAGCCGGGTGCCATCTGCTCAGCCAGAACGGCGATAACGGGGAGCATGGTCGCTACGTAGGGGATGTTATCAATAAACGCGGAGATCAGAACAGATGCCCATACGATGATGGTGTACATCAGGAACATATTGCCGCCGCCCAGATCGGCCAGCAGCTGACCCAGTGCCGCGATCACGCCGGTGTGCTTCATACCGCCGATCATAAGGAACAAGCCTGTGAGCAGCCCGAGCGTTTCAAAATCGATTTCCTTCAAAGGCTCGCCGATGGCGGCAAAATCCTTCTTTTTGATGAGGCTGTAGATCAGTCCGATAACGAGCACGCCGCAGCAGAGCAGACCGTTGATCTCATTGGGCAGATTCCAGCTGTCGGGTGCGAAGGAGGCGCATACCAAAAGACCGATGGCACCTACCAAAAGGATGGTGGGCACGTAATCGTTTACCTTGGTGCGTTCTCCCGTCTTCGGGATGGGATCCTTTTCCCGACGGAAAAGGAAGGCAAGAATGAGGGCGGAGATGACCGCACCCAACTCTACGGCAAAGAATATACCGGGCTTGCCGCGGTACCAGAAGAAGTCCATAAAGGTCATGTTCATCTCGGAGCCCAGCATGATGGCGGTGGTGTCGCCTACCAGGGTAGCCGCACCCTGCAGATTGGAGGACACGGCGATACCGATCAGGAACGGTACGGGATTGGTTTTCAGCTTCCGGCAGATCTCGAGCGCTACGGGAGCGATCATCAGAACGGTGGCCACGTTATCCACGAATGCGGAGATGAGACCGGCAAACAACGACAGGGAAACGGCAGCCCACATAACGTTGGGCACCTTTTCCATAATCAGATCGGCCAGAAGGGCAGGCATCTT
>JBGVJO010000042.1:0-2439 GCA_045129535.1 Eubacteriales bacterium | reverse complement strand
GCCAGCTCCAGATGCTGCTTCTGATCGCTTCCCACGGGCACCAATTCCGTCTGATACAGAAGGATGTCCGCCGCCATCAGCGCGGGATAGGTGAACAGACCGGCGTTGATATTATCGGCGTTCTTGGCGCTCTTGTCCTTGAACTGCGTCATACGGGACAACTCGCCGAACATGGTATAGCAATCGAGAACCCAGCCCAGCTCGGCGTGAGCGGGAACGTGGCTCTGCACGAACAGAACGTTCTTTTCGGGATCCAGGCCGCAGGCCATATACAGAGCCAGCGTCTCGTAGGTGCGGCGGCGCAATTCCGCCGGATTCTGACGAACGGTGATCGCGTGCATATCCACCACGCAATAGTAGCAGCGGTACTGCTCGGAGAAAGAAGAAAAATTATGAATGGCGCCCAGATAGTTACCGATGGTGAGCACACCGGAGGGCTGCACGCCGGAAAATACGACTTTTTTATCCTTATACATAGCGGTGTCCTTTTCGTAAGTGACTTTCTTAATATTATACATCAAGGAAAGAATTGTGTCAAGGATGGGGACAAAAAAGAGAAAGCCGTGCCAGTGCACGGCTTTCCGTTTGTATGAAAATCAGAACAGACCGCTGATCACGCCGTCATCGGACACGTCGATGCGCTCTGCGGCGGGAACCTTCGGCAGACCGGGCATGGTCATGATATCACCGGTGAGAACTACGAGGAAGCCTGCGCCGGCAGACACCTTCACGTTCTTGACGGTTACGGTGAAGTCTTCCGGTGCACCCAGCTTGGTGGGATCATCGGAGAAGCTGTACTGGGTCTTTGCCACACAGATAGGCAGCTTATCAAAACCGAGGGCAGTAAGCTGATCGATCTGCTTCTTCGCCTGGGGCATGATGGAGATGCCGCTGCCGCGGTATACACGCTTCACCAGCTTCTCGATCTTCTCGGCGATGGGCAGATCCAGCTCGTAGCTGAAGCGGAAGTCGCCGGGCTGCTCGCACAGATCCACAACGGCCTTTGCCAGCTCTACGCCGCCGTCGCCGCCCTTGCCCCAAACCTCGGACAGAACGGTGTTGACGCCCAACTCACGGCACTTCTCAATCACCAGATTGAGTTCTGCTTCCGTATCGGTGGGGAAACGGTTTACGGCAACCACGGTAGGCAGGCCGTATACGTCACGGATGTTGGAAACGTGGCGGAGCAAATTGGGCAGGCCACAGGCCAGTGCCTCCAGATTCTCGGTACCAAGCTCCGTCTTCGGCACGCCGCCGTGCATCTTCAGTGCGCGAACGGTAGCCACAACAACAACGGCGGAGGGAGTCAGGCCTGCGTAGCGGCACTTGATGTCGAGGAACTTCTCGGCACCCAGGTCCGCCCCGAAGCCGGCCTCGGTGATAGCGTAATCCGCCATCTTCATGGCCATCTTGGTAGCGATTACGGAGTTGCATCCGTGGGCGATATTCGCGAAGGGACCGCCGTGTACGAAGGCGGGGGTTCCCTCCAGAGTCTGTACCAGGTTGGGCTTCAGCGCATCCTTCAAGAGGGCCGCCATAGCGCCGTGTGCATTGAGCTGACCGGCTGTTACGGGCTCTTCCTTATAGGTATAGCCTACGATGATGCGGGACAGGCGATCCTTCAGATCGGCAATGGAATTGGCCAGGCAAAGCACGGCCATAATCTCGGAGGCAACGGTGATGTCGTAGCCGTCCTCACGGGGCACACCGTTGACACGGCCGCCCAGACCGTCGGTAACGAAGCGAAGCTGACGGTCGTTCATATCCACGCAACGCTTCCAGGTGATGCGGCGGGGATCGATATTCAGGGCGTTGCCCTGATAGATGTGGTTATCCAGCATAGCAGCCAGCAAATTGTTCGCCGCACCGATGGCGTGGAAGTCACCGGTAAAGTGGAGATTGATGTCCTCCATGGGAACGACCTGTGCGTATCCGCCGCCGGCGGCACCGCCCTTCACACCGAACACCGGGCCCAGGGAGGGCTCACGGAGAGCTACCATAACGTTCTTGCCGATCTTGGCAAGGCCGTCGGCCAAACCGATGGTGGTAGTGGTCTTACCTTCACCGGCGGGGGTAGGAGTAATGGCGGTTACGAGAACCAGCTTACCGTCGGGATTCTTCTTTTCCTTCAGGAGGGACAGATCGATCTTTGCTTTGTATTTGCCGTACTGCTCTACGTATTTGTCTTCAATTCCGGCTTTTTCCGCGATCTCGGAAATGGGGCGCATCGTAACGGACTGGGCAATTTCAATATCACTCAAGTATGCCATCTTTTTCACCTCATGTATTTTTATTGATCATACGGTTTTCGGTCTTGCCGGTGGCAAGGTCGGTAAAGCGAACGTACAGGGAGATTTTGTTCTGCTCGTTCAGGTTTTCCCAGATTTCCCTCGTGAAGGAATCGATATCACCGGAAATGGTCACCCGCTCCGGCTCACC
>JBGVJO010000041.1:0-2063 GCA_045129535.1 Eubacteriales bacterium | reverse complement strand
GCTGCGGTAAGACCACGCTGCTGAATATCATCGGCGGTTTGGATCGGTACACCTCGGGTGATTTGGTCATCGCCGGCCGATCCACAAAAAAATATAAGGATAAGGATTGGGATGCCTATCGGAATCACTCCATCGGATTCGTGTTCCAAAGCTACAATCTGATCCCTCACCAGACGGTATTGGCCAACGTGGAATTGGCACTGACGCTCTCCGGTGTATCCCGGGCAGAGCGGCGCCGCCGTGCCGCGGATGCGCTTACCCAGGTGGGACTGGCTGATCAGATGCATAAGCGGCCCGGCCAGCTCTCGGGCGGACAGATGCAGCGCGTGGCCATTGCCCGCGCCCTGGTCAATGATCCCGAAATCCTTTTGGCCGACGAGCCTACGGGTGCTTTGGACTCCGCTACCAGCGTGCAGGTTATGGAGATCCTCAAAAACATCGCCAAGGATCGCCTGATCATTATGGTGACCCACAATCCGGAATTGGCCAAAGAATATTCCACCCGCATCGTCCGCCTGCTGGACGGTGAGATCACGGATGACACCAATCCCTACGAGGGCGGGGAAGTGGAGGCGCCCGCTGCTACGGCAAAAGAGAAAACGGGACGCACGTCCATGTCGTTCCTTACGGCACTGTCCCTGTCCTTCCATAATCTGATGACGAAGAAGGCCCGCACGTTCCTGACCAGCTTCGCCGGCTCCATCGGTATCATCGGTATTGCCTTGATTTTGTCTCTGTCTGCCGGCGTGCAGGCTTACATCGATCGGGTGGAGGAGGATACCTTGTCCAGCTATCCGATTCAGCTGATGGAGACCACCGTGGATTACACCAGCATGATGAACGCCATCATGGATGCCAATTCGGCCAACGTCACCCACGATACGGATAAGATCTATTCCAACACGGTTATGACGGAAGTGATGAACAGCATGCTGGACGAGGTCACCGTCAATAACCTGGAGGCATTCAAGTCCTATCTGGAATCCCACGAGCTGGTGCCGGATCTGATCAGCGATATCCGCTATACTTACTCCACCACGATGAACGTGTACGCGTCGGATACGACGGATAAGATCGTGCAGGTGCATCCCAGCACCGTGTTTGCCAAGATTTCCTCCGGTATGGGTATGCCGGAGGGAATGGAGTCGGAAATGCAGGGAATGTCCGCCATGACCGGCTCGAACCAGATGGACGTATGGGTGGAAATGCTGGACAACCCGGAGCTTCTGGAAAAGCAGTACGATGTAATTGCCGGTAAAATGCCGGAACTCTATAACGAAGTGGTGCTGATCGTAGACGACAACAACGAAGTCAGCGATTACGCCCTCTACGCCCTCGGCCTGAAGGATCAGGACGAGGTGACGGAAACGATGAAAAAGCTGATGCAGGGCGAGAAGATCGAGGCAACCCCCGTCAGCTATACCTACGAGGAGATCTTGTCCCTGACGTTCAAATTGCTCCTCAATACGGATTATTTTGAGAAAACCGCAGACGGTTGGGCAGATCGCTCGGCGGATGCGGATTACCTCCGGGCTAAGCTGGCCAACGCTACCGAGATCCGCGTGGTAGGTATCCTTCGCCCCGCCGCCAATTCCAATATGGGTGCACAGACCGGCGCCATCGGATTCCTTCCGTCCTTGACGGAATATCTGATCCGCCAAGTGAATGACAGTGATATCGTCCGTGCCCAGCTGGCGGATCCGGAAAGAGACATCTTTACCGGCATCACCTTCGAGAAGCCGGAGGAGATCGTGTGGACGATGGATTCGCTTATGGCATTTATCGCTTCGCTCCCCGAGGAGGAAAGTGTCCGGTATACGGCTACCATCGCCCAGATGAAGCAGTCCGGCATGCCCGATGAGCAGATCGTTTCTATGTTTGCATCGGCTATGACACCGCCCACTACGGACGCCACCTACGAGGGAAATCTGGCCCGGTTGGGCGTATCGGATTTGAATAAGCCATCCTCCATTCTCATCTATCCCAAGGATTTTGAAGCCAAGGAGACCCTTTCCGAGCTGATAAAAGAATACAACGCCGCAGCGGAGGACGCAGATCAGATC
>JBGVJO010000040.1:0-4196 GCA_045129535.1 Eubacteriales bacterium | reverse complement strand
CCGATACCAAGGGCGAGGGCGTAATCAATACCCTGTTCGACGGCTATCAGCCTTATAAGGGCGACGTGACTACCCGTTTCACGGGTTCCCTGATCGCCTCCGAGGACGGCGAGGCTACCTCCTACGGTTTGTTCAACGCGCAGGATCGCGGCGCTATGTTTATCGGCGTGCAGACCCCCGTGTACGAGGGAATGATCGTGGGCGAGTGTCCCAAGCAGGAGGATATTGCCCTCAACGTATGCAAGAAGAAGCACCTGACCTCCATCCGCTCCAAGGGTGCGGATGAGGCGCTGATCCTCACGCCTCCCAAGGTGATGTCCCTGGAGCAGGCCATTGAGTACATCGGTGAGGATGAATTGATCGAGGTGACTCCCAAGTCCATCCGTCTGCGCAAGAAGATCCTCAATACGGAACTGCGCCTGAAGGCGGAAGCTAAATTGAAAAAATCCTGAGAATAAACCCCATCGGCGTCAAGGAAAGACGCCGATGACGGGTCTTCCGTGAAACCGCGATGCAGGATTTTTTGCAAAAACTATTGATTTTCCGCACGAAATTTGCTATACTGTACCTAGGTATTGGAATTTCGTCGCTGAACGGGCGAAATTTATTGAATTTTATCAGAAATATTTGTGCACAGGAGCATATTATATGATTTCTCGTGATGTTACAATAACGAATAACGTTGGTCTGCACGCAAGACCGGCCACGTTCTTTATTCAGAAGGCGAATTCCTATCGCAGCTCTATCTGGGTGGAGCGTGAGGACAGACGTGTAAACGCCAAGAGCCTTTTGGGCGTTCTCTCTATGGGTATCGTGAAGGGAACCACCATTACTTTGATCGCAGACGGCGCAGATGAAGAAGAGGCTCTGGAGGGCCTTTCTGTGCTGATAAATACCGGATTCAACGAATAATCCGGTGTGCCCGTATGTGGGCGGCAACGAGTCTTATAGGTTTATGGCGAAAAGCGGGTACGAGATGCTTTTCGCCACTTTTACTTTCGGGAGGGCAGTATGGAAGCACGGATGCATACGGCGCAGAGTGAAGCGGTATTGAGCCATCTGCGCTCCAAAGCGGCGGCCCTTCCCCGGGTACCGGGTGTGTATATTATGCACTCTGCCTCGGGTAAGGTAATCTACGTGGGAAAATCCCGCTCCCTCAGGGATCGGGAGTCCCAGTATTTTCACGGTGCCCACGACGTAAAAACCGCCCGTATGGCGGGCAGCGTTCACGACTTCGATTTCATCGTGTGCGACACGGAGATGGAAGCCTTGGCGCTGGAAAATCGGCTGATCAAGCAGCACACTCCCAAATACAACATCCGTCTGAAGGATGCCAAATCCTATCCGTATATCCGGCTCAGTATGGGGGATGAATATCCCAGGCTGTCTATGACCCGGAGTCGGGTGGGCGACGATTCCCTCTATTTTGGCCCCTATTCCGGTGTATCCACCGTTTTCTCCATCATTCATACGCTGGAGAGCACCTTGGGGCTGCCGTCCTGTAAGCGGGTTTTCCCCCGGGATATCGGGCGGGAGCGCCCCTGCGTTTATCGGCAGATGGGCAAGTGTGTGGGCGTGTGCGCCGGCGACGTGGACAAAGACGAATACGCAGCGCTGGTTCGCTGTGCGATCCAGATTTTGCGGGGCGGCACCAAGGAGGCCATTGCTTCCCTGGAGGAACGAATGAACGATGCCGCGGAAAATCTGCGCTTCGAGGAAGCCGCCCGCTGTCGGGATTCCATTGCCGCTCTGAAGCGGCTGGGCGAGAAGCAAAAAGCCGTAGGCTCGCCGGATTTCGAGTGCGACGTGATCGCGCTTGCACGGGACGACGCGGGGGATTGTGCATCCGTTTTCTACGTCCGCGGCGGCTATATCGCGGACAGCGAGCATTTCCTTTTTGCACCCGACGCCATTACGGCGGGGGAAGTGGGCGAGGAGGATTCGCCGCTCAGTGCCTTTATTTTGGGGCTGTATCAAAGCCGAGAATATATCCCGAAGGAGATTCTTTTGTCCTTCCCCTTGCCGGAGGAGGAGATATCCGTTCTGTCTGCCTGCCTCAGTGAGCGGGCGGGGCACCGCATTACGGTGCGAACACCCCAAAGGGGCGATGCCCGTCAGCTTTGCCTCATGGCAGAGCGGGATGCGGCACAGCACGGAGAGAATCAGCGCAAGCGGGATGAGGGCGATATGAAGGTGCTGGTGCGCCTGGCGTCCCTCCTGGAATTGGAAACGGTGCCCGAACGCATTGAAGTATACGACATCTCCAATTTGGGATCGGAGCACATCATCGCCGGTATGATCGTGGCGGAAAACGCCCGCTTTAAGAAAAGCGACTATCGGTATTTCAAGATCCGCTCCGTATCCGGGGCTCCCGACGATTACGCCTCCATGCGGGAGGTGATCCTTCGACGGATCGCTCATCTGGAGGATTCCACCGGATCCTATTCCATCCGCCCGGATCTGATTTTGTTGGACGGCGGTCGCGGTCACGTGGCTGTGGTGCGGGAAGCACTGCGTGAGATCGGTGTGGATATTCCCGTGTTTGGCCTGGTGAAGGATGAGCACCACAAGACGCGCACCGTGGTAGGCGAGGAGGAAGAGATTGGCATCGCCCGGGACACCCTCGTGTTCCCCTTCCTGTACAAGCTGCAGGAGGAGGTCCACCGCTTTACCGTGTCCGGTATGAGTGCCGCCAAGCGGAAAACACTGCGCACGTCCTCCCTTGAAAAGGTGAAGGGCATCGGCCCGGCTAAGGCCAAAGCACTGCTTCAGCATTTCGGTACTCTTGCCAATATGCGAGGGGCCTCCGTTTCGGAGATCGAGGTGGTACGGGGTGTATCCCGCAGTGAGGCAGAGAGCATATACGAATTTTTGCATAAAACCACAACGGATGAATAAATGAGGTAACAACTATGATGCGGATTATTACGGGCACAGCCCGGGGAATCAAATTGACCACACTGGAAGGAGATACCACCCGTCCTACCGCAGAGCGGGTAAAGGAAGCGGTGTTCTCTATGATCCAGTTTGAGATCGAGGGACGGATGGTGCTGGATCTTTTCGCGGGATCGGGCCAGCTGGCTCTGGAGGCATTGAGCCGCGGCGCGGCCAAGGCCACCGTCATTGACGCCTCCCGTGAGGCGGTCAACGTGATTATGGACAACGCCAAAAAGACCCGTTTGTTTGACCGGTGCCGCATTTCCTGTGCGGATTACGCCTCCTTTATCCGTGGCGCCCAGGGCAGGGAAAAGTACGACATCGTGTTCCTGGATCCGCCCTACGGGGCCGGTCTGATGCCGGAGGCACTGCGGAAGCTGGATCGGGGTGACTTGTTTGCTCCCGGTGCGGTGATCGTGTGCGAGACCGATAACGGTACCGATGCCCGCCCCTCCCGCCGGAACCGCAGCGAGGAGGAGAGCGAGGCCAAGGAAGCCGAGGCTATTTTGCAGGACGTGTTCGGTGGGGATGAATCCCTGGCCGCGCGTTATGAAGTGCAGAAATCCGTATCCTACGGCCGCGCGCGGATCACCCTTCTGCGCCCCGCAGTCAGCGAGGTATAATATGGCAGATACAAAGAGAATTGCCATGATCACCGGCAGCTTTGACCCGGTGACGAGCGGCCATGCGGATCTGATCCGCCGTGCAGCGAAAATGTTTGATTTCGTCTACGTGGCACTGATGTCTAACGGAGAAAAGGATTCCTCCGGCGGCGGTATGTTCACCTATGGGGAGCGGCTTGCTATGTTGGAGGCGGCTTGTGCCGATCTGGCGAACGAGGGGATCACCAACGTGAAGGCGGAGCTTTGCGAGGGGTTGTCCTCTGCCTATGCGGCAGAGAGGGGCATCCGCTATATCGTGCGCGGTGTGCGGTGCGCCTCCGATTTCGATTACGAATACTCCCTGGCCGCTATTATGAAGCGGTTTGACGCCGATCTGGAAACGGTGATGCTGCCCTCCGAGCCGTCCATTGCCTGCGTCAGCTCCACCTACGTGCGGGAGCTGATCAAATATCACCACCCCATCGGGGACGCCATGCCGGAAAGTGCGGCAAAATTGGCGGTGGAGTATTACGGAAACCGATAAAAATAAAAAGGAACCTCGGCCCACCGAGGTTCCTTTTTTATGAAAGCGACTGTCTTTGGACGGTCGTTTTTTCTTTTGTGGAGCACGCAGAAATTGTATAATTTTGGCGATTG
>JBGVJO010000039.1:0-2144 GCA_045129535.1 Eubacteriales bacterium | reverse complement strand
GTATGAGGTGTTCTAAACTCAAGGCAACTCCTCATCCACCACGCGATATTCCACTCCGTGGAAATCGGCGCGGTCCCCCTTCTCCCGCAGGAGAAGGCTACTTGATTCCTTGCTTTGCTCGGATAAATCCGTGGTAAAACTAACCCTCTGCCGTGATTTTGTATGTGCCTTGGATTTGCGAGCGGTTTCCCCAGGAAATGACGCCCCTCCGGGCGGCAAGCCGCAAATCGCGGCGGAAGCGGATTGCGTTCAATACAGAATAGCTGTATCTTCCGCCCGTTGTGTATCACCGCACCTTGGATTTGCGAGCGGTTTCCCCAGGAAATGACGCCCCTCCGGGCGGCAAGCCGCAAATCGCGGCGGAAGCGGATCGCGTTCAATACAGGATGTCTGTATCTTCCGCCATTACTCCTTGTTCGCCAGCAGCTTCTCCGCGGAGGCCAGCCGTACGCACTGGCACACGATGTGGGTTGCCTGCTCCAATTCCTCAAGCGTTGGGCAGGAGGGAGCGATACGCAGGTTTCTGTCCTTGGGATCGCATCCGTAGGGATAGGTAGCACCGGCCTCGGTGAGGGCCACGCCCACGGAACGGGCCAGCTTATATACCCGGCGGGCGCAATCGTTCATGGTGTTCAGGCTGATGAAATAGCCGCCCTTGGGATTGGTCCAGTCGGCGATGCCCGTGCCGCCCAGTTCCTTTTCAAACACGCGCTGTACCATCTCGAACTTGGGACGAAGAATGTCCGCGTGGCGGCGCATATGGGCACGGATACCGTCGGCGTCGCCGAAATATTTTACGTGACGCATCTGGTTGATCTTATCAAAGCCGATGGTCTGGGTGGCCATGATGGGCTTGATCTGGTGGAGGTTATTCTCGCTGGCCGCCATGATCGCCACACCGGAGCCGGGGAAGGAGATCTTGGAGGTGGAGGCAAAGTAGAAGATGTTATCCACGTTGCCGCATTCCTCAGCGGCGGCGAAGATGTCCAAAAGTTTTACTTCCTCGTCATACAGCTCGTGAATCGCGTAGGCGTTATCCCAGAAGATACGGAAGTCGGGAGCAGCGGGACGGAGGGATGCCAGCTCCTCTACCACGGCGTCGGAGTAGGTGATACCGTCGGGATTGGAGAATTTCGGCACGCACCAGATACCCTTAACGGCGGGGTCGGAGCAAACGTGGAGCCGTACCTGCTTCATATCCGGTCCTTCGGGGGTCATGGGAATCGGGATCATCTCGATACCGAGAGCACGGCAGATGGCAAAATGGCGGTCATATCCGGGGGAGGGGCACAGGAATTTGATTCTTCCCTGCCGGCCCCAGGGCTCGTATCCGCCTCGGACACCGAAGAGCATACAGCGCACCACGGTATCAAACATCAGATTCAGGGAGGAGTTGCCCGCTACGATGATGCGGGACTCGGGAATATGCAGAAGCTCGGAGAACAGACGCTTCGTCTCCGGCAGACCGTCCAGCACGCCGTAGTTGCGGCAGTCCAGACCGCTCTCGGACACGCAGTCCTCGTTGCCGGCGATGACGCCCAGCATACCGGTGGACAGATCCAGCTGAGCGCGGCTGGGCTTGCCGCGGGTCAGATCCAGCTTCAGATTTTTCGCGCGGGCAGCTTCCAACTCGGCCGCCGCCTGGTCGCGGAGATTCTTCAATTCACTTTTGGAAAGATTAGACCATATCATGATACGATTGCCTTTCGATACTATGTATTACGGTAAATTTCGCAGGATTTGGCATTATTTGATGCACAAAATGCATATTTATCACAATTTCCCTCATATTATACACGATTCTGCGAAAGAATGCAAGACACAGCGTGCAAAATTTCATATTTTTTTGAAAAATCTTTCCCTACAGTATATGAAAAAAGGGGGATGCTGTGTTTTCAGCATCCCGCGGGATTACGGTATATTTTCCGCCAAGGGGAGCGTCAGCGGCGACAGCCCTGCCCTCTTTCGGCTGTAATTGGCTTTCGCCAGCATATCCGTGTCCTCCCCGGACACGTTGACGCGCACGAGAATCTTGATGTCCGTCTCCGGATCGTACCACTCCGGCATATCCTGCACGACCACCAGATCGTACCCTTCCCTCTTCAGTGCCTCCATGGTTTCTCTGGTGTAGGCGCCGTTGGGGT
>JBGVJO010000038.1:0-1009 GCA_045129535.1 Eubacteriales bacterium | reverse complement strand
CGCATTCTCCGCGTCCGCCCTTGCGGTGGACGATAGCGTGTACCGTCTGTATCACGAGATCAACGGAGGGCTGTGGAAACAGCTGGAAAAAGGCGAGATGACAAGAGAGCGGCTGAAGGATTTGCGCTACGAGATGCTGTTCGAGCGCCTCGGAATGCCGGATGACGGCAAGTGCCGGGAAGTCAGCGACCGTTATTTTGAGGAATTGGCCTGCCAGCGTTTTATGATGGACGGAGCGGAGGACGTTTGCCGTCTTTTGCTGCCTCACTATAAGATGTATATTGTGACCAACGGCACCTACGAGGTGCAAAGGGGACGCTTCTTCGGTTCTCCCCTGGAGAAGTATTTCGACGGAATCTTTGTGTCCGAGCACGTGGGTGCCGCCAAGCCGTCCCCCGTGTTTTTCGACTGCGTTCTGAAAACGGTAGGAGATGCGGATCGTTCGGCGTATTGCGTTATCGGTGATTCTCTGACCTCGGATATAGACGGCGCAATCCTTGCCGGTATGGATTCCATCTGGCTGGATCACCGGAGCACTCACGACGCAAAAGGACGTGCCGTCACGCATATACTGCAGGATATACGGCATCTGCCCGCCTATTTGATGGAAGCCTGAAGGAGTACAGCATGAGTGAATCAATGCGGGATTTCATCCGCGCAATACAAAACGGAAGCGATGAGGTCTTTGTCCGGGAAAACGAGACAATGAGTGACCACACCACCTTCCGCATCGGCGGCCCGGCCGACGTATATATGGAGCCGGCCACGGAGGACGCCTTTGTCCGTGTAATGGAAGAGGCTGCCAAGCGGAATATCCGTACCATGGTCATCGGACGGGGCAGCAATCTTCTCTTTGACGATGCGGGCTTTCGCGGTGCCGTGATCTCTACGGCGCGGCTTCGCAGTATCCGTGTGGAAGGAAATGTCCTGTATGCCGGTGCGGGCGCATCGCTGAATGCCCGCGCCAACGCCGCCTGTGAGGCGGGACTTACCGGCATGGAATTTGCCT
>JBGVJO010000037.1:0-7988 GCA_045129535.1 Eubacteriales bacterium | reverse complement strand
CGATCAGTGCCAATGCCTTCACAATTCCGTCCGCAAAGAGCTTCTTATAGGTCTTCTTGACACCGGGAGCCATAGCATAATCGAAAGTGGGAATGGACTGACCGCCGTGCTGGTCGTTCTGGTTCGCCTGGATGGCGATGCAGGCCAGGGCCGCATAGCTGCGGATATCCTTGGGCTCGCGAAGGAAGCCGTGGCCGGTGGAGAAGCCGTTCTCAAACAGCTTCAGCAGATCGATCTGACAGCAGGTGGTGGTCAGGGTGAGAAAATCCAGATCGTGAATGTGGATGTCGCCCTCCACGTGGGCCTTGGACACCTTGGGATCCAGAATGTACAACTCGTTGAACTGCTTGGCACCCTCGGAGCCGTATTTCAGCATGGTACCCATGGCGGTATCGCCGTCGATGTTGGCGTTCTCACGCTTGATATCGTTGTCCTTGGCGGACTGGAAGGTCAGATCCTCGTACACCTTCATCAGGCGGGTGCTCATCTCACGGACCTTGGTGCGCTCGGCACGGTACAGGATGTATTCCTTGGCGGTACGGGCATGGCCGCGCTCGATCAGGATATGCTCCACCATATCTTGTATCTGTTCAACGGTGGGAGTTACTCCTTTTTCGCGGCTGATTTTATCGATTTTCTCGGAAACCTCGCAGGCCAGAGCCATTGCCTGGTCGTAATCGCTGCCGCCTACTGCCTGGGCAGCCTTAAAAATCGCGTTGGCGATCTTCTCTATATTAAAGGGTACTTCGCGGCCGTCCCGCTTAATGATTTTTGTCAGCATAGCCTTCTCCTAAAAATAATTATATATATATCAAGCACATAATATGGCGCATTTTGCCTCGAAAACGCAATATATTGTGTCAAAGCCACTATATGCCGAAGATTATTATATATGGAAAAATGGTGCTTGTCAAGCGAATTCGCTACGGAATACACAACAAAAAACGCCATAATAATTTATATATATTGCCCATGTGTAGAATTATGTCGAAAAATATGCCGCCAAAATTGGCACTTTTGTACAGATTCGGGATCATTCCCCACGTCAACACAATATTTTGTGGTGCGCCTGCCGCCACTCTTTTGAAAATTCTCGCAGGAAGACGCCCGATTCCCCTTTTCCCACCGCCGATTGGAAAGCGTTTGGTCTCACAAACACCGCACGAAAATAAAAAACGCAGATTTTCTGAAAATTTCTCTTGACAAACGAAGGCCTTTGTGCTATTATATATAGGCGCTTAGGCGATGCGCTACTAGCTCAGTGGATAGAGTGCCCGGCTACGAACCGGTAGGTCGCAGGTTCGAATCCTGCGTGGCGCGCCATAAACGGATACCGAAAGGTATCCGTTTTTGTTTTACTCCCAATTACCTTTTGCATTCCGGTGCTTGACGATCATCCGTTTTGTAGGGCGGGGCCTCGTGTCCCGCCGCCTTGAATGACAAGATCGGTTTAACCCGGCGGGAGCAAGCCCCCGCCCTACCGCGTATTCCCCTATGGATTTCCGCGGAAAACACTTTTTCGAATTGGAACTCGTTTCATACGACAAAAGGCTGTTGCTACTGCAACAGCCTTTTTTATTATCCCATAAAATACACGATCATCCCCACGGTGGCAAATGCCGCCACCAGCATAGCCGCCAAGGCGGGCAAGAGTGCGATGAATCCACGAAGCTTTGCCGCGTGGGCTTCCCGGTAGGAGATCACAGCGATGGCCCAAAAGGCCAAACTCATCACAGGCAGCACGACAGAAAGCGATGCTGCGCCCCACGCCCGATAGGCAAGTCCCGCCAGCACGGCCACGCAGGCCGCCGCCAGTGTCATTATCCGATACCGATTCATTCTTTCTCCTTATCCCGACGGCTGAGCAGAGCCACCGCAGTCACCGTACCCATACCGATCAGGATGCACACGGCCCACTGGGCACGGCTCATTGACCTTACGCGGATTTCATTTTCCACCTCGTACCGGGTCTCTCTGTGGCGGTACAGTTCCGCCAATTCCGCATCGGAATAGACGTGGCTGCAGCACTCGATCTTCTGAATATCCATAGAGGCCGCCGAATCACACCGCACGGTAACGGCGGTGTAGTTTATCTCCGCCGCGGCGGAAAACTCCGTCAGATCGCAAAGCACCCGCACCGGCACGCCGGTAGGCACGGTAATCATATATTCGGCACGGGTATCTCCGCTGCCGAATACGAACACGAGCTCCGCGGCAGATACGCTCTCCCATTCGGTGACCACCTGCAAGGTATAGATCACGTAGGGAGCAAAGCGCATATTCTCCGTTCTGGCGTTGGGGAGCAGAATATTTCCCTGCACGGGGCCGAGGCCCTCTCCCGCATCCGCACCGAAGACGGCGTGCAAAGAGCGAACGCCGGAGGTGAATCCTCCCGAATGGGAGATCAAGCGGTCGCATCCGCTTCCCGCCAGCCATCCGAGTGCACTGTAGGACTGGGTGAAATCGCACCAGAGGTATTTGCCGTAATATCCCGTGGGCTCATCCACCAGCATGCCGGAAAGGCGGCTCAGCTGTCGGGTGGAATAACTGCCGTCCACGGTGTTTTTCAATTCGGCGCACACCGCGCCGATATTCTTTTGTCCCGCAACGGACAAGAACAAAGCACGGGCGCCGGCTTTCTGTGCCGCCGTACAGCGATCGTTATACTCTGCCAGAAGCAGATCGGCATCGTAGTCGTAAGTGGGCTCCCACATCAGCACGAATTCCCGGGGCACCGCTCTGTCCATCCCGCGGATCTGCGCGAAGACGTTCTGGATTTTTCCGATCATCTCGCCGGAATTATCGGATATGTACATCATGGCCCAGGGCATCTCCCCGCCCCGGCGGATCGCATCTGCCAGGTGCACGGAAAGGAGCACGGGATCAAACCGACCCGTATCCGTATCCCCTTCGGTATCCCCGATCGGAGCCAGCACAAACACGTCGGGTATGTGGGTAACGGCGCTGTTATAGATCAGCCGCATCGTATCCGCACACATCTGTGCGTACTCCGCAACCGATTCGAGGGCAGTGCCGTTGTAAACGGAGGAATCCAGTCGCTCCCCCGCGATAAATCCGCAAACGGAGGGATAGCGGGCCGCCACGTACTCCGTCACCGCACAAAGGACGTTGACGCCGGCCTCACTTCGGGTATCAAAGGCAAAGAATTCCGCGCCAGCGGCGCTTTGCGTATACTGCAAGCTGCTCATATCCGTGGCGCACACAAGGCGAAGATAGATCTCCATATCCGACGCCGCGTAGAACCGGATCTGCCGATCCAATTCCTTCAGGTAAGCGGCGTCCAGATAATAGTACTGTCCGCCGCGGACAAACAGCTGTCCGCTGCTGCCGATGCCCTCCACGCCGCCGAGAAGCCGATCCACAAACACGTCCACCACAACCGAGGAGGCGTTGGCCTCAAACACGTCCGCCGTAGGCGCGCCGTACAAGCCCACCACCGACAGATATCCCGTACTGGGTGTGCCGACGCGATCGGCAAATCGGGCGGGGGCAATGGGGAGGGGGCCGTCCTCCGTCAGGATAGCCAACAGATATCGGCTGGCGGTGGCCATATTTTTGCGGGCACTCATATCCACGGACATATGGAATTTGGTGGACACGCGGATGGTGGCAAGAGGCTCGCTTTCGGCCAAGGTCTGCCCTTCATCCGCCCATACGGGGATCTCAAAAAGACCGATGGTGCCGCCGATGTGGTCGGTTACCACCTGATTGGGCAGTGTGCCCCGCACACTCAGCGTATTCAGATCGGCGGAAAGAGCGCACTCGGTGATCTTTCCGAGGGACACCTCGTCGGGATCAAAATATTCCAGGGAAACCTCCCGCAGAACCACCGAATCCGCCCCGTCGGCACGGAGGCCGCGGAAGCTGAGTCGATAGGCGTACAGCGGGATGTCTTCATCATAAGGGAGCAGATAGGTATTCTCTCCGTAATACGTAGGCACGGTGGATGCAATGGTGAAGGAGGCTACGCCCACGGGGCCGTCGGCCACCGCCAGGGAGATATATCCGTTCGCGTTGGCATGATCCAACACCACCCGCAAGGCGTATTTGCCTTCCCGGGTCTCGTAGGAGGGACGGACGGCGTCCGCCACCAGAGTCATATTTCCGTCCGCACCGGCATCCAGAAGATATACTCCGTCCCGGAATTCCGCCTCACCGCCGGTGGCGGTAAAGCCGAAGGTCATAAATTTCTCAGCGATGCTGAGATCCGCCTCACCGCCGGCGCACACGCCGCCCAGGGAAAATCCGAAAAATTCCCCTTCGTTGAGAACGGTGATCTCCATCATATGGATCGTGGTGCGGTATTTCCACTCTCCCACGTCCGCCGTGAGGGAGAACCATTTTCCGGCCTGAATCTGCGCCTCGGTCTCCCAGGTGTTCATACCGGAATACATACGGATACGCACCGTGTGCGTTTTCTCCGTATTACCCGACACCATGATCTGCGTCCGCACCAGGGACGCGGCCATCAGATTGGGCTCCTCACCCGCGGGGAAATTCCGCATAATCGTATATTCCCCGCCCTCGGGTACGGCGGGAACCGTCTGCAGCACGGAAACGTCCTCCTGCGTGTGCAGACGAACTGCGGACAGTCCCGTCGCCGGGGTCCAGCCGCCCGCGCCTTCCGTCGCAAAGCCGTCCAGCACGATGCCGTCCGTGTCCGCATAGGCGTTCTCGATTTCCACGGCGTCGGCCGGGACCGTTACGTTCTCATCCGCATATACCGGCATAAACAGCGAAAGAAATGCTCCGCACACGCAAAGGCACGCCAGCGCTTTTCGCCATCCTCCCATGGAAATCCCTCCCGTCTTTTTCTTACTTCATAAAGCCGCATCGGCGGCATTCTTCCTTATATACGTTTTCCAACTGCGCCGTCATGGCACGGGCCGTGAATTTCTCACCAAACCGTTTTTCAGCACCCGCTGAAAGTTTTTCGTACAGCTCCCGATCGTTCATAATCCGCACAATGGCCTCCGCCATAGCGGCACTGTCCTTCTCGGGTACGAGGAATCCGTTCACGCCGTCCTCGATTACGCCCGGATTGCCGCCGAAGGAGGTAACCACCGCGGGCAGACCAAGGCTCATGGCCTCGATCAATGCAAGAGAAGTGGCCTCCGTTCCCCAGGAGCAGTTCAGAGACAGATCCATAATGCTGTAATATGGCACCACGTCGGTGACGAAGCCGGTGAAGACCATCTTCCCGTCCAGCCCCGCCTCGTGAGCCAGCTGTACCGTTTCCTCGTAGGAGGTGCCCGTTCCCATCACGAGGAACTTGGCCTCCGGGCGAAGGGCACACACCGCCTTGGCCGTCTCCACCAGATAGGAGTGGCCCTTATAAGGCTCCATACGGGCAGAGATTCCGCAGACGAAATCCCCCTCGGTAAATCCCAGCTTTTCGCGCAGAGCGGCGCATTCCGCCTCGGGAGATGCGCTCAGCGGCTCCACGCCGTTGAGAATCACGGTGATTTTTTCGTCCTTTACGCCGGTGGCGGTCAAAATATCCGCCGCCGCCTGGGCCACGGCGATGATCCGTGTGGCCAGGGTGTTGTTCACCAGTCCCGCGATCTGCTTGCCGGGGAAGGTGGTCAATTTTCTCGGGGGATCAAACACGCTGTGCCGGGTATAGATACGGCACTTGACGCCGCAAAGATAGGCGGCGATTTTGGCATCCAGCGAGGAGTGGGTATGGACGATGTGAGGCTTTACGCGGCGCATAATACCGCACAACTCCCCAATTCCGCCGCGGTCGTGGGATGCATCCCGTCCGTGCTCCGTCTCGATCACGGGGATACCGCAATCCCGGATTCGCGGCACCAGATCCGATCCCTTCGGCACCACGGCCGTTACCTCAAATATGTCCTTATCGAAATGGCGGAAAAGGTGCAGAAGCAGTCTGCCCGCACCGCCGATGTTGCTGTCCGATATACAGTGAAGAACACGAATTTTCATCAACTCACCTCGTTAGTTCTGTTTTTGCCTGTCAGGCGGGAGAGAACGAACCGCGTTTCCTCCGAGAGAAGAACCGCAGTGGCAATAGCATACACGGCCGCACCGATCAGTACGGACAATACCGCCTGCAAAAGATAGCCGCCGGGCAGATAAGGAAGGCACAGATAGACCACCCCGCCCATAAGGCATGCGGCAAGGACGGATTTACCTATATCCCACAGATCCGCCCCGGGGAATCGGGTGCCGAACACCCGACAGTAGGCAATGGCGTTGCCTATGCACTGCACGATCACAGCGATGCCGGAGGAAATCGCAATGCCGCCGATCCCGAAGCGGGACAGAACCACCACCAGGCCCATGTTGACCGCCATGGCGATCAGGGACGTGATCATGGGAATTCTCGGCCGATTTTCGGCGAAGAAGGATTTGCTCATTACCTCGTTGGCCGCCATAAACAGCATACCGATGGCAAAGCACCGCAGTGCGGTGGCGGTCAGTGCCGTATCCGCCGGAGTGAACTCCCCCTTTTCAAAGAGGATGGCGGTGACAGGCTCCGCCAGCACGGCAAGTCCCACGGAGATAGGTGCAATGATAAAGGACAGCGTTTTCACCGAGGTAAACGTAAGCCGACGGGACGTGCCCGTATCTCCGATGGCAACAGCCCGGGAGAAATAGGGGTACAACAAATTGGTGGCCACGAAGGCGAATACGCCCACGATGATGGTATACAGCCGATTGGCATAGCCGAGGGCGGGAATGGCCCGTCCGTCGTTCATAGCGGAGGCGAAATTGGTATTGATTACCGTGCAGATCGGCTGCGTCCAGGTGCCGATGAGGATCGGCACAGCCAGCTTCAGGCTGCGAACGATATGGGGGGATACAATGCCCGCACGAAGGGATAAGCGGAAGCCCAGCTGCCGCAGCTTGGGCACCTGCACCAGCGCCTGGGCACCCCATCCGCACAGCATGGCCACGGCCAGGCCGTAAATGCCGAATCGTTCTCTTAAGAACAGAAGATATCCCACCATGATCAGATTGGACACCAGACTGATCAGCGCGGGAATGCGGAACTCACCCATGGACTGCAGAATTCCCACGAAGGAGAAGGCCAGTCCGGTGCAGATCACCATGGGGAACATGATCCGTGTCAATTCCACCGCCAGCCCCTTGACCTCCGGAGCCAGATCCGGCGCCAAAAGATCCACCAGGGGGGAGGCAAACACAACGCCCGCCACGGTGAGAATACTTGTCAAAAGGAAGATCAGATTCACGTAGGAGGCCGCGTAACGCATGGCGGACTTCTTCCCTTCCCGCACGAGCAGATCGCTGAATACGGGAATGAAGGCCGCGGATACCACGCCGCCGATGACGAAGTCAAAAATCAGAACGGGCAGACGGCTGGCGGTTTCGTAGGCCACCGCCGTGGCGGTCATACCGTAGGCATTGGCGACCAGCGTATCCCGAAGAAGTCCCAGGGCCTTGGCGGCGAACACGATCACGGCCATCACCGCAGCCGTACCCAAAAGACCGCTTTTCTTCTCTTTGCCCACAATCTCACCACCTTCCCGAATGTGTATCTTATCCTCCCCTAACAGGATGCCCCATTTGCGACAGAATATAGATACCGATGATATCATTATACAATGCCGGTGAGGGATTGTCAAGCAAGGCGGCGGTGAGGGCCAAACTTCAAAGAAAAAGAAGCATCCGCAGATGCTTCAGTCCTTACTGTTCGTATCAAACAGGCGAGTGATGCGATATTTCTCGAACACGGCCGCCAAAACCGTAAACAGGCAGATACCTGCTACGCCCTGCACCGCGTTGCCAGGAACGGAAACGACAGCGCCCCATCCCTCTGCCTGAAAAATGGCGGAATAGGCAAAATAGCCGATGACCATCTCGATCTCCGCAACCAGGCCCGCACCAATAAACGAAAGGGGACGTCTGTGGATAACCCGGCCGAGGGCACGGATCAGCAAGGCACACAGAAGGGCGCTCAGGCCCTTGATAAGGAAGGT